>CAUTTK010000001.1:0-79709 GCA_963541475.1 uncultured Streptococcus sp.
CCATGTACTGTGAAAGGTAACCACGGTCAAACTGCATTCCTTCCACAACTTCAAGCTCTGTTTCCATACCACGTGACTCTTCAATGGTGATGACTCCGTCTTTACCAACTTTTTCCATGGCTTCAGAGATGTACTCACCAACTTTTTCAGAACGAGAAGATACGGCTGCAACCTGAGCGATAGCTTCTTTGTTGGCAACAGGAATGGCGTTGTTTTTCAAGGCTCCTACGGCTGCAGCAACTGCTGTTTCAATCCCACGACGAATTCCGATTGGATTGGCACCTGCTGTGACGTTTTTGATTCCTTCACGGACAATTGCTTGGGTCAAGACTGTTGCAGTCGTAGTCCCGTCACCTGCGATATCATTGGTTTTGGAAGCTACTTCTGATACCAATTTGGCACCCATATTTTCAAAATGATCTTCTAATTCAATTTCTTTGGCAATGGTCACACCGTCATTGGTAATGAGTGGTGAACCGAATGATTTTTCAAGAACGACATTACGACCTTTTGGTCCCAAGGTTACTTTAACAGTGTCTGCAAGGATATCGACACCACGAACCATAGCTGAACGAGCATCAGATGAAAATTTAATTTCTTTTGACATACTTACTTTCTCCTTCTATTCTTCAATAATAGCCAAGATGTTCGCTTCGCCTACGATGATGTACTTTTCATCGCCATCTTTGACATCAAGACCTACGTGAGCTTCAACTAAGACACGATCTCCAACCTTGACACTTGGGGCAACCAAGTCACCGTTCAAGGTACGAACCCCTTGTCCAGTAGCTACAACTTGGGCTGTTTTGGTTTTTTCTTGGGCTGAGCCTGCAAGGACAAAGCCTCCAACAGTTTGTTCTTTTTCTTCGATTTTTAAGACCACACGGTCTCCTAATGGTTTCAACATCTGATTTCCTCCATAATGAGATAGATATCATTAGCACTCTTTACACTTGAGTGCTAATTCATAGTTCTATTGTATCACTTGGTCAGAAATAGTCAAGAAAAAAGTCTGACTTTCTCAAGATAAAAAGCCTGAGACCAACTCAGACTTTTCAATGCTTAAAATGGCAATTCTTCCTCTTCCAAGACTAGATCTGCCAAGTCTTGCCCTGCGTTATTTTCTCGCATAGCACGTTGGGCGCGGCTTTCCAAGAGTTGGAATCCTGTGACAAGTACTTCGGTCACATAATTCATTTGACCATTTTTCTCAAAACGACGAGTACGCAATTCCCCATCAACGGAAATGAGACTACCTTTGGTTGCGTAGCTTGCCAAGGTTTCTGCTAGTCTACCCCATAGGACCATATTTACAAAATCGGCTTCACGTTCACCGTTTTGATCTTTGTAACGACGGTTCACAGCGATAGTTGCTCGCGCTACTGACTTGTCATTGTTGGTTTTGTGCAATTCTGGTGTAGACGTTAAACGTCCAATCATGATAACTTTATTATACATATTTTCTTCCTCCTACTTATCTATTCGCAAGAAATCAAAAAAAGTTACAGAAATTTGTAACTTTTCGAAGAAATTTTTTATTTTTTATGCACCATGAAACCTGTCGCCTGTTGATTGGCCATAATTGTCATATCTGTAATCTGAACACGACGCGGTTGACTGGTCACATAGACCACTGTGTCTGCAATATCCTGAGCTTGCAAGGCTTCGATTCCCTGATAGACCGCCTCAGCACGCTCTTTGTCACCATGAAAACGAACTGTAGAGAAATCTGTTTCGACAATCCCTGGCTGAATGGTAGTCACCTTGATATCCGTTGCGATGGTATCAATTCGCAGTCCATCTGAAAAAGTCTTAACCGCTGCCTTGGTGGCTGAGTAAACAGCTGCACCCGCATAGGCATAGATTCCTGCGGTCGACCCCATATTGATAATATGACCTTGATTGGCTTTTACCATTGTTGGCAAGAAACAGCGAGTGACTGCCATCAAACCTTTGACATTGGTATCCAACATGGTCAACATATCCAACTCTTCATAGTCCTGATAAGGTGCTAAGCCTAGAGCTAGTCCGGCGTTATTGACCAAGATGTCAATCTGCCCTATCATTTCTAGAATATCGGAGCAGACCATCTTTACCATGTCCATATCCGTCACATCTAATGAAAAGGTCCAGACGGTTTGATTTGGAAAGACTTCTGCAAACTCTGACTTGAGGGCTTCTAGTCTGTCTATCCGTCGTCCAGTTAGAACGACATTCTCACCCTGCTCCAGATAAGCACGCGCAATCGCTTCACCAATTCCTGATGTCGCTCCTGTAATCACTACATTTTTTGCCATCTTATTTCCTTCTATCTGGTCTATCAGATATTAACAACTTCTTAGACAGTCCAGTGTTTGGCTAGGTCAAATGGTGTTCCAACAACTTGGTCTTCTGATAATTCAATAACTCCACGTTTTTGCGGAGCATTTGGCAGATGCAATTCACGAGGACTGCACATCATCCCAAAACTCTTTTCACCACGAAGCTCGCCTGGGAAAATGAGATTGCCTTTTGGCATCATAGCTCCCGGAAGAGCCACAATGGTTTTCAACCCAACACGCGCATTGGGAGTCCCTGCAACGATTTGCACTGTCTTGTCACTTGCGACTGCAACTTGGCAGATGTTGAGGTGATCACTATCAGGATGGGCTACCATCTCAACAATTTCACCCACAACAAACTTAGATTCCTTGTCATTGATGATTTCTTCTGTAAAACCTTCCGCCTGCAACTCTTGGTTCAAACGAGCGACTTGCTCATCTGTCAAAAAGACTTGACCACGCTCAGCAATTTCAAACAAACTTGAAACTTCGAAAATATTCCAAGCCACTGTTTCCCCATTCTCTTTGAGAAAAACACGGGCTATCTTGCCTTTGCGTTCCACATCCAGTTTGGCATCTCCGCTATTTTTCACGATGACCATAAGGACATCACCGACATGTTCTTTGTTATATGTAAAAATCATTGTTTCCTTTTTCTCCTATTTCAATCCTGCTAAAAAGTCATTAATTTGTTGCTTACTTTTACGGTCGCGATTAACAAAACGGCCGATTTCCTTGTCCTTTTCTAGAACAACAAGGCTAGGGATTCCATAAACATCCCAGAGTTTAGCTAAATCCATATACTGGTCTCGGTCCACTCGAATAAAGATGAACTCTGGATTGGTCTCCTCAATTTCTGGCAAGGCAGGATAAATATAACGACAATCGCCACACCAGTCTGCTACAAAAAGGAAAACCTTCTTGCCATCTTTTTCTACTAAAGATGCCAATTCTTCTAAACTTGCTGGTTGTATCATAAGACTTCCTCCTCATAGACTAGATCTTCATTTTCATAGACAAAGGTATAATGACGGCCATCCTCAAAAATGACACCGCCAACCAAGCTCTCTAGACTGCTTTCATAAACTTGAACATAGAGGGTCGCAATTTCCCCCATGTCTGAAAAATGGTCTCGTACAATCGCTGTCAAATCTTCCTGAGTCTTCATGAGCTTATGGTCATCTGCAACTTTTTTCGTAGCAAGGGCAAGGCTCCCAATACCAAGCAGAGCCAGACCTGCCATCCACATTTTTTTAGTTTTCATATCATTCATTTTAACACAAAAAAGGCTTTAGGACAAATGAGGAAGCAGCAGAAAAGCAAGCAAAAAACCTCTTCCTTTAAGGAAAAGGACTTCTTATTCTTATTGCCAGGCACCTGAGTTGCCAACGTAGTAACCATCAGGTGTGTAGGTATTGCGAAGCATCTTACCTGATGAAGCTAGATAATACCACTTACCATTGTCTTTGACCCAATCATTCGCAATCATGGCACCAGAAGAACTTACATAATACCATTCTCCCTTGTCATAAACCCAAGTGCTTGCTTTCATGGTTCCTGAAGTTGATAAATAGTACCACTTGCCTTGATCATAAAGCCAGTCACTAGCAATCATGGCTCCTGATGATTTAAAGGCATACCAATTGCTACCTTGATAAAGCCAAGTTTGATTGAACATGACTCCTTTATCATTCATAAAGTACCAAGTTCCCTTGTCCTTAACCCAATCGTTCTGCACTAATTGACCTTGTTTTTGATAGTACCAGTTTTGGTTTGATTGTAGCCAGCTTTCTGCTTTCACAATCGGATAAAGTTCTTTGAAAGATTCTCCATCATATTTATGACTGATAGATTTTAGTTTTTCAAGCTTCAACTCGCCATTGTCATAGTCTGCCCAAGCAAAGACTTTTTGACCATTGACAGTCTCTGGCAAGGTAACAGTGTAAGTCTTGGTTTGATAATCCCATTTTGTATCAAGATAGGTGTATTGATTATTTGATTCTTCAATACGGTAGTAGCCTCTCTTTCCACTATCATTATGAATATCATCTGCAACTTTCGTTGACCAGGTCTTTACTTCGTTTCCGCTCTTAGCCTCGACCTTGATATCTCCTCTATAGCCATATGGAACATAGAAATTCAGGTAACGCCCCTCTACACCCATCATAGACTTGTCCTTTTCTTGACCTAGGAAATTGACAGTCTGATCTTGGCCATTAAGGCTAACCGTCCACTCGATTTTCTCGGTTTTTGGCAAATCCAAGACTTTGATATCCACTTCATGACCATTGTTAAACCGAAGAATCTTGCCATCTTGATACTGCACTCCACACTTAACAACCCATTCTTCTTTAAGCTCGAAGGCCTGACCTGAATGAGGAAAAGCCAGTAAAGCTAAACCTGCTAGAGACAAACCAAATAGGGTGATTTTTTTCATTGTAGATCCTCCTTAAGTATTATTATGTTAATAATATCACTTATGTTTTTATTTTGCAAATCATATCCTAAATATGCAAGCAAAAAACCTCTGAGATTCTTCTCAAAGGTTTTGATTTGGCTAATTACTGTTCTCAACTGCTGCAGTAACAAAGGCAGTGTAGAGTTCTTCTGGGCGGTTTGGACGACTTGAAAGTTCAGGATGATACTGACACGCTACAAAGAATTTATTTTCAGGAATTTCCACGATTTCGACCAAACGATTGTCTGGAGAAACTCCTGAGAAGACAAAGCCTGCTGCCTCAAACTGCTCACGGAAGGCATTGTTAAACTCATAGCGGTGACGGTGACGGCGTTGCACCACTTCTTGATTGTGATAAGCAGCTGCTGCCTTAGAGCCACGTTTCAACTTAGATGGATAAAGTCCCAAACGAAGGGTTCCCCCCATATCCTCAACATCAATCTGATCACGCATGATATCAATGATAGGGTATTTTGTTTCTGGCGCAAGTTCAGCAGAATTGGCACCTTCAAGACCCAAAACGTGACGAGCAAACTCGATACAAGTCAACTGCATTCCCAAGCAGACTCCCAACATTGGAACATCATTTTCACGCGCATAGCGGATAGCTTGGATTTTCCCTTCAGTACCACGCTGACCGAAACCACCTGGTACGATGATTCCATCTGCATCAGACAAGAGTTCTGCTACATTCTCTGCTGTCACATCATTGGCATTGACCCAATTAATCTTAACTTCTGCATCGTTGGCATAACCAGAGTGTTTCAAGGCTTCGACCACAGAGATGTAGGCATCTTGCAACTCAACATACTTACCAACAAGGGAAATTTTAACTTGTTTCTTAAGGTTCATGACCTTGTCCACCATGGCTGACCATTCAGTCATATCTGCTACTGGTGCGTCTAATTTCAAATGGTCACAGACAATTTGGTCCATACCTTGTGCTTGCAAGTTCAATGGAATTTGGTAAAGGTGTTCAACGTCCAACGATTCGATAACGGCTTCTGGTGCCACATCACAGAACTGGGCTAGTTTGTTTTTAATTCCTTGACCAGCTGGTTGCTCTGTACGAATCACCAACATATTTGGTTGGATTCCCAATCCACGCAATTCTTTTACAGAATGCTGAGTTGGTTTGGTCTTCATTTCACCGGCAGCCTTGAGGTATGGAAGCAAGGTTGTATGGATGTACATGACATTGTCCGCACCAACATCTGCCTTCATCTGACGAAGGGCCTCTAGGAATGGCAAGGACTCAATATCCCCAACTGTTCCACCAACCTCTGTGATAATGACATCAGAGTCGGTCGTTACAGCGGCACGCTTGATTTTTTCTTTCAAAGCATCTGTGATATGAGGAATAACCTGAACAGTTGCCCCAAGGTATTCTCCACGGCGTTCTTTACGAAGAACTTCACTGTAAATTTTACCAGTAGTCACGTTGGAATATTTATTGAGATTGATATCGATGAAACGTTCATAGTGACCCAAGTCCAAATCTGTCTCAGCTCCATCATCTGTCACAAAAACTTCTCCGTGCTGGTAAGGACTCATGGTTCCCGGATCGATATTGATATAAGGGTCAAACTTTTGAATGGTTACTTTGAGACCACGATTTTTCAAGAGACGGCCCAGACTTGCTGCCACAATCCCTTTCCCAATAGACGATACCACACCACCAGTTACAAAAATATATTTCGTAGACATAGATTCCTCTTTCTAAAATGCTCAAGGTCTTGTTAACTACGAGGGGACATAGAAAACAAGACCCTACTAATAAGAATAATCTGGAACGACTGCACCAGATTCACAACCAATACTCTTCGAAAATCTCTTCAAACCGCGTCAACGTCGCCTTGCCGTAGATATGTGTTCCTGACTTTGTCAGTCTTATCTACAACCTCAAAACAGTGTTTTGAGCAGCCTGCGGCTAGCTTCCTAGTTTGCTCTTTGATTTTTATTGAGTATAAAATACAAGAAGATAACTTCTTGAAAAAACAAAAACAGCTCCCTAATCACTAGGGAGCCCCGACCTCTAAAAGAGGTGCCCGAACAATATGATACCTAAAAATAGGATAATTGTCAATAGCTAATTTTTATTCCTCGATGTTTTCAGCATCATCATCTGAAAACTCGTCGTCTTCTTCATTGAGATCCACGTCTTCACCCAAGTCATCAGGAGCGATTTCGTTGATTTCTGCATCGTAAGCTTCCACTTCATTTTTCTCATCATCTGGATTTTCATCATCGTATGAAAGAGCTGGATCTGCTTCGTATGCATCTTCATCTTCTGGATCATCCGCATTGTAGTCGATGGCATCTGAATCGCCATCCATGAAGGCATTGACACGTTTTTTCTTAGCTTTTGGTGCTACTTCATCGTCGTCATTTTCTTCAAGAGCGATGATTTCTTCGTCGATTTCATCCACACCATACCATGAACGAAGACCCCATTTGTTGTCTCCAAGTGAGATGAAGCTACCGTCAAAGTTCAACTCTGTGTAGAACAAAGGCAAAGCTTCGCGGATATCGCTGTTTGATGTTCCAAGGTAGTTTTGAATTTCGTTTACAAGATCGCTAAAATGCATCTCATGATCGCGACCACGAAGTTCCAAGATAGCACGCGCTACCTCAATCATAGATAGTTCACTTTTTTCTTGCCCAGCAAATACTTCTAATTCCAAAGCGTTTCTCCTCATTTATACTACTATCGCCAGAGCGGATAGACTCTGACCTCATTTTATCATTTACTCTTTATTTTACGATAATTTTGCGGAATAGTCAAAGGTTAAGAAAAAATAAAGGTGAAATATTTCAGCAAATTGAAAGACCTGTGTAACATGACCACAGGTATATTGATTTATTTATCACTCAGGGCTGCAACTCCAATACCAACCACAAACTGCAAGAGAATTCCTACAGAGATAAAGGATTATTTGTTGCTTCAAATCAAGTAAAAAGATCATTTCAGATCCTGCCAGTAACTTCGTTTTCTTTCCTTTATTTCATTTTCCCTAGAATAGGGAAAAATCCTTCTCTTGTTAATGAGTTTCATAAGAAAAAGGCTGGAGAATCCAACCTTCTCTATTTATTCAGCTAAGAGTACTTCTTTGATGGTTTGCTTTTGGAGTTTTCTGTTGGATAGATAAAAGAGGCTTTCATAAACCACAGCAAAACCAAACAAAGTCCAGAAGCAAACATTCCCATCAAAGTGATGCTCAATCTTTTCAGGAACCGTATCTTTGATCACACCAATCAAGATTTCCATGATAGCGTACTGATAAGCCGTCCCAAGAACAAATCCTAGATAGGCCCAGAAACGATAGGGAGATAGGATATGACCTTGGCATTCACGATCTGTGTAGCCAAAAGCCTTCATAAGAGCCAAGGTTTCGCGACTTTCTGAGACGACAATCCCCAATGACAAAAAGAGAATCGAGAAAGAAAGGATCAAGCCAATCATGATCATCATGGTTTGGATGATATCATCTGTGTAGTCCCTGAGGCCAAAGGACAATTGAACCATGGCCGCAAAACACATAGAGCCAAAGACTACAAAAAACAGGATAGATTTTTTCCCAAAAATTAGTGACGAAGACAGCTCTTTTAGGAAGTCTTTCTCTTTCTTAGGAGCCCTCTTTCTCCTTTTGACCTTGATTGGTGTTGGGGACTTTTTCAATAAGCGAAGAGCTGGCGTTTGTAGTTGTCTTCTAGCATAGCCAACCGCAAGAACCATAAAGAAGATCGTTGGCAGAATTACTAAAGCAACTAAGAGCTGCCAATGAAAATGAATGGTGATTTCTGGCAGGATCCCCTTTTCATTCCGGAAGTCATAAAAATGCCCCATCATAATAAAAGAAGCGAAATAGCCAAGAAGCGCTCCAGCACCAAAACTGAGCCCAAATGCCCAAAATCGTTTAGCCAACTGACCATTGCTATAGCCCAAAGCCTTTAAAATTCCTAATTGTTCCTTGTGATCATCGACAAATTGTTTGATATAAAAACACATGAGAAGGACCGACGTCAAGGACAAGACGACTCCACTGACCATAGCCACCATCCAGGAAAGCGAAACCTGAGCGTCATAGTAAGTCTGAATCATGGGATTGGTTTTAGAAATCTCCAACTGCTCGATATCAAGGTAAAAATTCAAGAAGAGATTGGCCACAAAGACCGCACAAGCTCCAATGATACTTACGACAACTAATTTTCGAATATCTTTTACTGAAAACATGGCCTACCATCCAATCTCATAAGCAGTCTGAGGCCGATCATTGGTCACAACTTCGGTAATCTTGCCACTATTGACACGAATGATGGTTCTTGCCATATTCGCAATATTTTGGTTGTGCGTCACCATAATTAGGGTAAAGCCCAGCTTTTCCTTTAACTCCCAGATATAGTCGAGAATCTTGCGCCCCGTTTCTTCATCCAGGGCTCCCGTCGGCTCATCTAAGAAAAGAATCTCTGGCTTTTTGGTCAAGGCCCGAGCAATGGAGACTCTCTGCTGTTCCCCACCTGACAATTCACTCGGATACTTGTCCAGCTTATCGCCAAGTCCCAAATCCTCGATAATCTGCAAAAAATCATGATTGTTTGCCAGGTCTGCCCCCATCTTTACATTCTGTCTGACTGTTAGATTAGGCAATAAATAATACTGCTGAAAAATAAAGGCAATCTTCTCACGTCTAAAGGCTGTCAATTGAGTATCTGTGAGTTGAGCCAAATCCTGTCCTTGAATAAGGATATGTCCCTCGTCTACCTTTTCTAAACCTGACAGAACGTTTAAGAGAGTTGACTTGCCTGAGCCAGAAGGACCGAGGATAACCACATCATCCTGGTCTTGAATCTGCAAATCAATCCCTTTTAAAACCTTGGTTTGGCCGTAACTTTTGTGCACATTTTCTAGTTGAATCATTTCTTTCCTACCATTTCTTTGATGAGAGATTGACAAACCTCTGTCAGTAATCCAATCACTTCTTCCATGCTGAATTGATAAATGCCAGAAGCAACCATTGAGGCCATCCCATGCGAGTAGATAAATAGATGCTGGTACAAGCGACTAGCCTCCTCTACATTCAAAGGATAGTCTGCGACGATTGAATCCAGAACCAATTGGTAACTATGATCCTTCATGGGAAGAAAATCTTGAAAGCGATGAATCAGATCTTTGCTGGGGTTTTGAAAAAGCAATTGAAAGAGTTGGGGTTCTTTTGAGGCGAAAAGGATATAAGCAACCCCGACGGATCGAAAAGGCTTCTCATCTTCTAAGGCCTTACGAATATACTCCACCACAACCATTTCCGCAGCACCAATAACCTCTGCTTGTAACTCGGCCATATTGGCAAATTGCCCAAAAATGACTCTTGGTGTGGCTCCCAGTTGCTCCGCTAATGCTCGAGCCGTCAAACTAGCCATGCCCTCTTCTCTCACCAATTGTAAAGCTTTCCCAATGATAGCCTCTTTACTAAATTTAACCTTTGGTGGCATAAGACTCCTTTCGCACAACATTCGTTACGCAACACTTGTTTTGTAAAAAATTACCATAAAAAGAAAGACTTGTCAAGAAAAAACTGTAAAACACAAAACAAAAAACAAAAAAACAGCGAACTTTTTATTTCTTTGCTACCCAGCCGATGGTATCGCTAGGTGGATTTTCGGGATTAATACAGATGAATTCAATGCCGATTTCGCCATTATTAAACTTGGTCAAACGAATTCCGTTGATTTCCAGTTCATTTAAACGTTGACCTGTCAAAACTTCTCGTTCTTTCAACTAGAAAAGTTAAGGGAGAACTAATACAAATCTTCTAAGCTTCTATATTCTATGACTTCATTTTTTATGATGCTCTTTTGGAATTCAAAATGATTCAAAGAATTATCAATTAACACTAGCTTGGGAATATCATCTAGGTTAGTAACTAAGGATAAAATAAAATCTGATTTAAACTCTTTGGCTTTTTCATATTCTCTGGCAGTCAATCGAATGCGACCCTTAGATTTTCGAATTCCTTTAACTTCGGCAAGATAAGAATGTCCTTGAACATCTACTTGGAAATCATATCCATCACCATAAATACGGGCCTCGGTCAATAGTCCACCTTGGAATTTTTCTTCTTTATCAAAATGAAGGATAAAATAATTCTCTGCCTCCATTCCCGTTTCCTGTAGACGTTTGAATTTAGTTCGAATAATTGGTTTTTCAATGGTAGTAATGTCTGTTCGCTTTCTTTCACTGGCAAGTAGCATTTTAACGATTTCAGCATAACTATGAACATCTCCATTTCCAAACATCATATCAATTAAATCTTTACGAAAACGATAAACTTCAGCTTTCTGCCACCAACCTTTTCGATTATTGTCAAAATAAGGATCAAATAAATCCATTCTATTTTTTACAACTCCAGTTGTTTCAGCAATTTCCAAAGAAACCACATAGTGATAAAACTCCGACTTACTAGAACATTGAAATTCTTTTATAAAAAGCTTGTCAAACTTTGCCAGACCGTAGCCAATTAAATTTAACAATTCATAATGCGGGTGTTTAGACATCACTTTCTCCATCAATAGATATTGATTCCATCATACCAAAAAAACACGGCATCACACCGTGTTTTGATAGATTAATATTATTTTTTTAAGGCATTAATAATGTTTCTTGTAAGTTTTTTACCCGCACCTTGATTTTTGGGATGAGTCCGTAGATATGCGTGGACTTTAGTACCAGTATCAGAACGAGTATATCCATTTGTATTGACAATTTTGTTTTGTAAGATTTTCTTTAGAATTCCCATTTTACTTACCCTAAAAATTTCAAATTAACTTCTTCATCTCATCAATACGTGTGACGGTCGCGTCGTATTTAGCTTGGTAGTCAGCTTGTTTGTCGCGTTCTTTTTGGACGACTTCTGGTTTGGCGTTGGCTACGAAGCGTTCGTTAGAGAGTTTCTTGCCGACCATATCCAGTTCTTTTTGCCATTTAGCCAGTTCCTTGTCGAGACGAGCTAGTTCTTCTTCGACATTGAGGAGGTCTGCCAGTGGCAGGTAGATTTCTGCTCCTGTGATGACGCTTGACATAGCGAGTTCAGGTGCAGGGATGGTTGATGCGATTTCCAAGTGTTCTGGATTTGTGAAGCGTTTGATGTAGTTGACATTGCTGTTAAAGAAGGCTTCCAAGTCGCTATCGCTTGTCTTAACAAGGATGGTGATAGGCTTGCTTGGAGCTACGTTTACTTCCGCACGCGCATTACGAACAGCACGGATCAAGTCTTTGAGGCTTTCCACGCCAGTGTGGGCAGCAATATCTTCAAAGGCTGGATTGACAGTTGGGTATTCTGCTGTAACGATAGAACCTTCTGAGATTTGTCCAAAGATCTCCTCTGTCACGAATGGCATGATTGGGTGAAGGAGACGAAGAATCTTGTCCAAGGTGTAAAGGAGAACAGAACGTGTGATGACTTTCTCTTCTTCATTATCGCTATAAAGGACTTCCTTGGTCAATTCAACGTACCAGTCCGCAAACTCATCCCAGATGAAGTTGTAGAGGATGTGACCAGCGACACCAAACTCAAACTTATCAAAGTTGGCAGTTGCTTTTCCAATGGTTTCATTGAGGTTGTGGAGAATCCAGCGGTCTGTGACATTTCCAGCTTCCTTGTTGACAACTTTTTCCACATTGGCAGTTGCTTGCTCAAGGGTCAAGCCTTCATTGTTCATGAGGATGTAGCGAGAGATGTTCCAGATCTTGTTAATGAAGTTCCATGAAGCATCCATTTTCTCGTAAGAGAAGCGCACGTCTTGGCCTGGCGCAGAACCGTTTGAAAGGAACCAACGAAGGGCATCGGCACCGTATTTCTCGATGACATCCATTGGGTCAATCCCGTTACCGAGGGACTTAGACATCTTGCGTCCTTGCTCGTCACGAATGAGACCGTGAATCAGCACGTTTTGGAATGGCTGATGACCAGTGAATTCCAAGGATTGGAAGATCATACGAGACACCCAGAAGAAGATGATGTCGTAACCTGTTACCAAGGTTGAAGTTGGGAAGTAACGTTTGAAGTCTTCTGAGTCGACATCAGGCCAGCCCATGGTTGAGAATGGCCAAAGGGCAGAACTAAACCAAGTATCCAAGACGTCTTCATCTTGAGTCCATCCGTCACCTTCTGGAGCTTCTTCACCGACGTACATTTCACCCTCAGCATTGTACCAAGCAGGGATTTGGTGACCCCACCAGAGCTGACGAGAGATTACCCAGTCGTGGACATTTTCCATCCATTGAAGGAAGGTATCGTTGAAACGAGGTGGGTAGAATTCTACCTTGTCCTCTGTGTCTTGGTTGGCAATGGCATTCTTAGCCAATTGGTCCATCTTGACGAACCATTGAGTAGACAAGCGTGGCTCAACCACAACACCTGTACGCTCTGAGTGACCAACACTGTGGACACGTTTTTCAATTTTGACAAGGGCGCCGATTTCTTCCAACTTAGTAACGACTGCCTTACGAGCTTCAAAACGGTCCATGCCTGCAAATTCGAAGGCCAAATCATTCATTGTTCCGTCATCGTTCATGACGTTGACTTGTGGCAAGTTGTGACGTTGACCAACCAAGAAATCGTTTGGATCATGGGCAGGTGTGATTTTCACGACACCAGTACCAAACTCAGGATCAGCGTGTTCGTCTCCAACGATTGGAATCAATTTATTAGCGATTGGAAGGATAACATTTTTACCAATCAAGTCCTTGTAGCGTGGGTCTTCTGGATTGACCGCAACGGCTACGTCCCCAAACATGGTCTCAGGACGAGTGGTCGCAACTTCAAGGGCGCGTGAACCGTCTTCTAACATGTAGTTCATGTGGTAGAAGGCACCTTCAACGTCCTTGTGGATCACCTCGATATCAGAAAGGGCTGTGCGAGCTGCTGGGTCCCAGTTGATGATAAACTCACCACGGTAGATCCAGCCTTTCTTGTAAAGGTCCACAAAGACCTTGCGAACGGCTTTTGACAAACCTTCGTCAAGAGTGAAACGCTCGCGAGAGTAGTCTACAGAGAGCCCCATCTTGCCCCATTGTTCCTTGATAGTAGTGGCATATTCGTCTTTCCATTCCCAGACTTTCTCGAGGAATTTCTCACGACCGAGGTCATAACGTGTAATGCCCTCTCCACGCAAGCGCTCCTCAACCTTAGCTTGAGTGGCAATCCCCGCGTGGTCCATCCCTGGAAGCCAAAGCGTATCAAAGCCTTGCATGCGTTTTTGACGGATGATGATATCTTGCAAAGTTGTATCCCAAGCGTGACCAAGGTGGAGTTTACCAGTTACGTTTGGTGGTGGAATCACGATTGAATAAGGCTTAGCCTTTTGATCGCCTGAAGGCTTGAAAACATCAGCATCAAGCCATTTTTGGTAACGACCAGCCTCAACCTCGGCTGGATTGTATTTAGGTGAAAGTTCTTTAGACATGTGTTTGTCCTTTCTAGTTAATATCTTTAAATAAAATTAGTATGTAGAAGATAGGCTTTGATTCAACTCATCTTGTTTTTCTCATTATCTTCTATAAGCAAAGAAACAGCGAAAATTTTACATTAACTTTCTCTCATTATCTTCAGAATATGTTTATCAAAGTCTGATAGAATTTTTTGAGTTCGGTTAAATTTTTCATACTCCTGGATGGCTTTTGAGTCTGCTTGTTTCTTGGAAATACTTCCTTTTCCTTCTAAAATTTCGTACTCATTAAAAGATAGAAAACGATCAATACTATCTGCCAATCCTCGCATTGTAAAAGTATTACGACGCTCAACCAAACCCTCAATATAATCAAAATAGGCTGTAACAGTTCGCTCTAGTTGTCGAATTTCTTTTTCTTGCAAATAATTTTTGGCTACCGTTACATCTGATTTGAGTACTCGTCCATCAGGTGCATGTTTCCAAGTAGTTAATCCCATTTTTTCTTTACTAGCATCGGCTTGCTGATAGATAATTTCTGCAGCAGTACTTCCAGTAATTGCATAATGAAATTTATTTTGCACCATAGCATAGAAATTTTTAGTAATATCTGAGTTTCGATCATAATCTATGGCACATTCGGCAAAGATATCCGTAATTTGTTGATAGATTCGGCGTTCGCTAGAGCGAATAGAACGAATCCGTTCTAAAAGTTCACGGAAATAATCTTGTCCAAAAACTGTCTGTCCTTGTTTCAAGCGTTCATCATCTAAAACAAAACCTTTGATGATAAACTCTTTCAAGGTCTTGGTTGCCCAAATTCTAAATTGAGTAGCCGTGCTGGAATTTACACGATAGCCAACTGAAATGATAGCATCCAGATTGTAATATTCAAGTTCACGCCGGACAGCTCTATTTCCCTCTTGTTGAACCTGTGCAAATTTTGCACAAGTTGACACCTTATCTAACTCACCACTATCATAAATGTTTTTTAAGTGCTTTGTAATAACACTTCGTTCAACTCCAAAGAGCTCTGCAAGCCCTTTTTGAGTCAACCAAAGATTTTCATCTTGTAAAAGGATATCTAGCTGAACGTCGCCATTTGGTGTAGTATACAGGATGAAATTAGAAATTTCATTCAAGACAATTCACCTCCCCCCTTCCATAAACAATTACTTCTCGTTCTTAAACTTTATACCGTTTTCTTTCAGCTTTTTAACGGTTACGGGACCAATTCCCTTCAAAGCGAGAACTTCTTTTTCAGCCCATTTTTTGAAATCTGAAGACCTACGAATCCCATTTTCAACAAAGATGTGAACAAGATCCATCCGAATTCCCTTCATTGTTTCCTCGTTCATAAAGGAATGCCAGTCAGTGACCTCGGATAAATTTCTTATCATACTAGAATGATTCGAAAATACTGGTTTACGGCGGAACTTTTTGGCTTCGTTTGTTAAAAATTTCGTTAAAATAATATTTTCTAATAAATAATCAAATAGAGGATACAAACTAGCTTGTAGCGATTCAACTGAATTTGGACAATAGCATTCTTGGTCTTCGATATCTATAACTTTGAATTGCCAATCTTCCTCTATAAAGAATTCAACAGCTTCATCATTGATTTCCACTAATTTTGCAAATAGCTGACTGGCTTCCTCAATTTTTCCTTGAGAAAAAGCAGAGATGATGGCATGAATAAGAATGGTATCGTCCCGTTTCCCTTTATTTAATTCTTCACGATAGAAACGTTCAACCTTTAGTTCCTGACCAGTAATATGATACAAGGAAAGCATACAGAAGACAAAATTAGGAGGAAACCGTTCTGGTCGCTTACTCAAATATAGGTCAATCAATTCTATAGCCTTAGAATTGAAGTTCTCCATCATATAATACTCAATCAGAAACATCAGAGCAGACAGGATAGGGCGTGCTTCAAAATAATTCCAACTATTGTATCCATTCATTTTCCATTTTTCTAAAACTAGAATTTCAAAATCCAATACTTTTTTAAAAGTTGACAAATCAAAATCTTCAACTTCTGATAAGAATAAATGAAAATCAGCAGCAAAATAATCTGGATTAATTTTTAAAACTTGCTTTAACAGTTTATTTCGCTTCTGTGTATTCAGAGTATGCATAGCTTCTCTAAATAAAGCATGATCCTGATTCCAATCAAATGTCCTGTTTTTCAGTTGGTAATTAATTAGCTGAACATCTGGATACTCTCCGTGTTCATCAGCATATTGCATCACTGCTGTATGTAGTTCATCGAAATTTTGAATGGTCCGACGTTCTACAAAAGTTGGATTTTTGGCCATGATTTCTGTCCAAACAGCCTCTTCTTCAGAAATAACTTTGATATCCAACTTTTGCTGGCGTTTTAATTCTTTTTTTCTATTTTTCTTTTTAGCCATCTATTTTCTCCTCTAACTCATTCTTCAATAGATTCGACTCAACCGACTTAGATATCCTTCGGGACTCAGCTACAGGCTTGAACAGGAAATCTCAGCTTCTTTGTGATTCGTTTACTTTGAAGGTTATCCCCCAAGCGTGACTAAGGTAGAGTTTTTTCCAGTTACATTTGGTGGTGGGAATCACTATTGAATAAGACTTAGCCTTTTGATCTCCTGAAGGCTTGAAAATATCTTCATCAAGCTATTTTTGATAACGACCAGCCTAAACATAGGATGGAGTGTGTTTAGGTTAAAGTTGATTAGACATTATTTTTTCTCCTTTTATGAATATTTCTTTTATATCTACGATTTATTAATACACTGTGCATGTTGTCACGATACACGTAATATCCATTATGGGTGTTTAAATAGAAATACTGTAATAACCAAATTATAGCCTTCCCAATAACTAATGATAATATGAAACAAACGAAAATAATTATAGTTGAGGCAAATAATTCAGACATCCAATCAGCTGCGGGAGTTATAAATTCGACCAATTTCATCTTAATCTTTAAACCCCAAATAATTTCGGTTAACTTTGGAATAATACTCAACATTAATAGAGTAAGAAAACTATATAGTTGAGTTCGATAGAGGTGTCTATCCATTTTCTCAGTTCTTATTGGTTTTTTCTTATATTTTTTTGTATCAAATTGAGAATTTATTTCTCCAATTAGACTAGGAATTAATATTGGCAAAAACCAGGTTAAAGCATTTATTAATTCATTTTCAACTTGATTAAATATTGCTAACAACAATATACAGATTGTTCCAGTTAGCCATGATGCTATTACTTCTTTGGTATCTTTTGCACCATGTCTAATTAGATTATGAATTCTCCACCAGAATATTAAATAAAGCGCAATAAATGAATTAAATATAAAAATGTCAGTTATTAAATCGGAATGAAAATCAATAGCTTTAGAAATAAAGTAATAAATATAGATATAATACCATAAAAACGAATTAATAAGCATCGTGGCATATACATTCCATAGTGTCTTTCCCTTGGAGATATCTATTTTATTAACTTTTTTAAATATCTTGATTGATATTATAGTTTTTATAACAGATAATACCAATGGTAATATTAAAAGTATTACAATGATAAGCCAGTTATTTATGTGATTTTTACTTATGCCATAATTAGTAAAAAAATATTGAGATAAGTTGATTAAAGTTGATTCAACTAGATTTAGGTTATAAAGAATGTAAGTCAAGATTCCGCAAAATATTCCATCCCATGCGTTCATAAAAGCTAAAGATTTAGTACTTTTAGTAAGAAAAACTCTAAACTTATTAAATCGATTTTTATAGTTAAACACATATATTAGTATCAAGGCAAATTGTAAAATTATAACTAATTTAAAATCGGTAAGACAGAATATAATTAGAGATATTATTGGAAAATACGTTAGCGCATACATAAGTATTTTCCAAGTTTGAGCAAAAAGATTCCTCAATCTATTGTCAGTATTAAAATAATACATTAATTTCAATCTTTGCCTCCTAAATCTAATCTAAAGGTTGGTAAATCAAAATCTTCAACCTCTGATAAGAATGGGTGAAAATCATCAGCAAAATAATCTGGATTGATCTTTAAAACTTGTTTTAACAGTTCATTTCGCTTCTGTGTATTTGGAGTATGCATAGCTTCTCTAAATAAAGCATGGTCCTGATTCTAATCAAAAATCCTATTTTTCAGTTGGTAATTGATTAGCTGAACATCTGGATACTCTCCGTGTTCATCAGCATATTGCATCACTGCTGTATGTAATTCATCGAAATTTTGAATGGTCCGACGTTCTACAAAAGTTGGTTTTTTAGCCATCTATTCTCTCCTCTAACTCATTCTTCAATAGTTCAAACTCTACCTCTGCTGTATTGGATATTCTTATAGCCTCGGATACAGGCTTGAATGGGAAATCCCAGTTTCTTTGTGATTCGTTTACTTTGAAGGTTGTACTCCAAGCGCGATTAAGGTAGAGTTTTCCAGTTACATTTGGTGGTAGGAATCACGAACGAAAAAGATTGAGACTTTTGAACTTCTTGAGTCTTGAGAACATCTTCATGAAGTTGTTTAGACATGTGTTTGTCCTTTCTCTATTTTGTTCATTTTATTTTGAATTTGTTTAGCAGCTTCTTCTGCAGACAAATTCGTATTATTTATTTTAAAGTAGTGGTGTAGCTCATTCGGTTGGATTTTAGAATTTAATTGAAGGGTTTCAATGGTCTCTAAAATTTCTCTTTCAGACACCTCAATATGTCGTTTCAAGGGCTTGTGCTTCAACCGATTCTCTGTTCGATTTCGACGTAAACGCTCTTCAAGGCTTGTTTCCAATTCAACAAAAATAATCTCTTGATGATAGTCATTCAACAAATCCTGAATTTGCTTCAAATACATCAGCTGGTACTGATTTGAAAAATCAATCACGTCTGTTAAAATCATAGATCGCTGATTTCTAGCGCTAGCTCCAAGGAAAGAAAAGGTAATTCCACGAACAAATTCCCACATCTCCTCGGTATAATCCTGATAGATTTCTAGTGCAAAATCGATGGCTTGATGGTTATAAAAGAGGGTAGCATTCGTCAGTCGAGATAACTCTTGACCAATCGTCATTTTCCCAGAAGCTGGAGCCCCAATGATGAAAAGATGCATAAAATTACCTCCCACTCACTCCTCAGCAAGCCGCCACTGTACGGACTCGCAAGACCAGACGCTCCGTCTCGATTCTTTCTGGTAACTCAGCTCTTGTCATCCTTCTTCCTCGCTTTTTTGATGAAGCTCCCCTTAATATCTACACGCTTGTCCAGATAACGATAGACGCGCTGATATCCATCTCCCATGAAATATGTTGGGGCAAACAGTTCATTTCTAAAATGTCCCTTTTCATCCAAAAGTTCTGGGTCAACAAGTCGCTCAACAATCTTAGCGAAAATATGACAAATTCCCTCTTCCTCAACAATCCTATCTACCTGACAATCCAAAACGACTGGACAGTCCTTTAAAATCGGTGCCTGAGTCTGTTCAGAAATCTCGTAGTCTAGCCCCAGATGTTTCAATTTCTCTCGATGACTGATAAAACCAGCCTGCTCCATCTCGAGCATGAGATTTTCATCAGGAATATTCACAGTAAACTTCTGGTAATGCTTGATTTGCTCAGCCGCATTTTCCTCAGCACCAACACCGATGACTAGCCAATTTCCCAAACTATAAGAGGAACTACAGGTCGTGATGTTATATCCAAAATTCTGATCTTGATATCCTAAAATAAAAACAGGAAAGCCATAGTATAGTTTATTAGTTTTAAATGATTGTTTCATAACAACCTCCTTTGCCTAAGACACAAAAGAAAAGCCCTGCCATCTACATGACAGGGACGAATGTGCTTATCCGCGGTACCACCCAATTTCGGGCAGTTGCCCGCAACTCTCGTCTTTAAAACAAAAAGACACTTTTATTTCAATTTTTCATCCATTAGCAACCAGTTTTGACACATTTGTGGACTTCTCAGCACCGCCACTTTCTGTAAAATGTGGGATTCAAAACACCTCTAATGGCTCTATTGTAGCAAGATTTTTTCGGAAATGCAAGGGACAAGAAAGATTACTTGAACTTGATACCATTTTCTTTCAATTTCTTGATGGTAGCTGGGCCGATTCCTTTCAAGGCAAGAAGTTCTTTTTCAGTCCAGTTTTTGAAATCTGAAGCAGACTTGATACCTTCATCGTAGAAAGTTTTGGCACGGTCAAGTGGAAGCCCACCCAAGTTTGCTGCAAAATCTTCTACAGAATTAGCTACTTTTTGAGCTTGCTCTTTGGTAGCTTCTACTGCTTGTTCAACTTTTTTAGAAACAGCCTTACCAGCTTGGCTTGCTGACTGCTCTGCACGTTTTACGACTTTTTTTGTCTCTTCTACAACCTTAGTCACAGTACTTGAAAAGGCACCTGCGCGACGGAGGCTATTTCGTAATTGTTTTTTACGATTGAGTTTCTTTGACATGATAAAATCCTTTCAATAAAAAACCCCTGCTCTGACAAGGATTTAATATAAATATTCTATCAAGATTTTAGTGAAAAATCAAGAACCTTTCTCGTTTAATAATTTCGCTCACCAAACAAGCCATCTGGCAAATCATGGAATCCCTTGCCTGCTTTGAAGTTTTCAAACTTAGCAAGTAAGAATTGATAAGCATCCAAGCGGCTTTCGTAGCGAATCATGGCATCTTTGGCACGCTCGTCTTGGTCTTCTTCGTAGACTTTTTGGCTTTCCTTATGCGCCATGTCGTTAATCATAATCTGAGTATTAACCCAAGCTTCAAATTCCTTCATAAATTCTTGTTCGTAACTCATTTTTTTCTCCTTATTCTAGTCCACGGAAATAGTCCGTATCAATCTCACGGTAGGGCTGGATATCCTGAACGTATTCCAGCACACCTTGGAATTCTCCGTTTTCATCGTGCACTGCGGCGTAAGTGATGTGGACAAACTTACCTCGCGACTCAGACTTGAACCACATCTCATACTTGTCCTTGACTCCCTCACGAAGACCCTTCATGATAGTCTTGACCTTGTCCAAATACTTAGGCGGATGACAGAGTTCGACATTGCGCCCGACTTGGGACGGCGTCCGTTTGAAAATCATCTCATCAGCTGGCGTATTGTCATTATAATACTGGAAAATATCGTCCTTATTGACAAAGGTAATCTCCATAGGAAGGTGATTGAGGATGAGATTGGCCTGCTCGACCGAGAGATAGCCATTCCCAAAAGCCTGTTGACTATGGCGGTCCAGCACTGATTCTTTTTCCTTAGGGGTAAAGGTAATGGTGAACTGCCCCTCTGGCGTATCTATGACTTGCTGCACTTGACCCTCTGCCGTATCTAACTGCACGGGCTCCTCTGCACTCTTTTCCTCAACAAAACTCTGTCTTTCTGGCACCCATTTCTCAGACGGACGGATGATGGCATAACCGTAGGAATCGCTCTCCTCCGCAATCTGAAGCCAGTCATCCTGGGTGAAGGACTCAAGGAGAATCATAAGGAGAATGGACTCTTCCTTGAAAATCATACTTTCAAACTCTGTCGCAAAGGCTTCAAAAGCTTCCTTCACAGTAGAAATCGGCACTTCTGGTAATGACTTAGCTGTCGTTAGAGCTGTTTGAAAGAGTTCCCTGATTTGGTCATCCACTCCCCACATAACTTTGGGAGGTGAATCGTGTCCATAACGCTCCAGGATAGGAAAGAAAAGTTCTTCTTTACGTTGGTAGTGGATGTCAAATTGCCCCACAAGTCCCATCTGACGCACCAAGCCCTTACGCATCTCCACCAGCATTTCTTCATCTTCCATAGACTCATAGGTATCCAACAATCTCCGAATGCGAATCAAGGCCGCACGGAGGGCTAGATTTTCTTCTTTGAAAATCCGAACTGGGTGACCTGGGTGCTCGGTATCTGCAACTTCGACATCCTTAACAGCATTTTTAAAAAGATTGGCATGAACATCACAGAGTTCCATGACATCTTCAAAGGTAACACCTGAGTCTGAGTTCATCAGCTCGTGCTCCATAAGGGAAATCTCGATAGCTGAAACACCTGTAAAGGTCGCATCAAAGCGCTCCTGAACCGACTCAGGAGAGGCCCCATTATGCAATTCTAACAAAATATCCCGTAGGACATGAATCCTTTCATCTGCCATTAGTCTAATCCAATCACTTCGTAGCCATTCGCTTCCAGTGTGCGGACAATCTTGTCCATAGGGGTTCCTTCCAGCTTAGATCCCTGTTTAAGCGATACTTTGCGACCGATAGTATTACGCATCAAGGGATTAGCAAGGGGTTTAAAACCCAGCTCCACTAGGATTTCCAAGACTTCTGGATGCTTATCCACCACTTCTGCAACAGGAATTGACACATCGATGATATTGTCCATGACGACCTCCATTATCGTTTATAAATGATATTATTTATTTTATTATACCATAAGGAGGACTGGCACACACCAAAAAAGAGGGTTGTCCCTCTTTTTAGTTCTTATCCAGATTGCGTAGCATCTCGTCAATCTTGTTCCCATACTCGATGGACTCGTCTTTGACGAAGGTCAAATCTGGGATTTTGTACAATTTCAAATTGCGACCAAGTTCACGTTTGATGGTACCAGTTGCTTTTTCAAGCCCGATTTGGGCTTTTTGGTTATCTGAAGCAAGGTTACTCAAAATGGTGTAGTAAACCTTGGCAACAGACAAGTCACCTAGCATCTGAACATCTGTGATGGTCACACCTTGGACACGCGGATCACGGACTTTCTTTTGCAAAATCTCATTGACTTCACGCTTGATTTCCATGCCCACACGATCCGTACGGAAATGATTTGCCATGATATTCCTTTCTCTACTTTGAACCAAAAGCTAGGCCAGCAGACCTAGCTATTTCTATTATATAGAGGAACTAGAGCCATTTGAATCTAGGAAACAAGCCTTAGATAGAACTAAAGTTCATCAAGGCGCTGTTGACGACGAGTCAAATGAGCTATCGTTTCTCTATTATCTCTTGATTTCTTCCATGACATAAGCCTCAATCACATCATCCATCTTGATATCATTGTAGCCATCGATCATCAATCCACCTTCACGGCCGTTTGTAACTTCTTTCACGTCGTCTTTGTAGTGTTTCAAGCTTGCGAGTTCGCCATCATAGATAACGACACCGTCACGGATAACACGGACTTTAGAGTCACGGGTAACCTTACCGTTGATAACCATGAATCCACCGATAGTTCCCACTTTAGACACCTTGAAGGTTTCACGAATAACTGCTTCACCGATAACTTTTTCTTCAAATTCTGGATCAAGCATCCCTTTCATAGCTTCTTCCATCTCTTCGATAACCTTGTAGATAATGCTGTGGAGACGGATTTCCACATCGTCAGCTTCTGCTTGTTGACGAGCTTGTGGTGTAGGGCGTACGTTGAAACCAACGATAAAGGCATTTGAAGCTTCGGCAAGGGTCACGTCTGATTCGTTAATCGCACCAACCGCTGAGTGGACGATGGTAACTTTGACACCTTCCACATCAATCTTTTGAAGTGAGGCAGAAAGGGCTTCAACAGAACCTTGTACGTCAGCCTTGATGATGACGTTAACTGATTTGAGTTCACCAGCTTTAAGGGTATCAAAGAGGTTTTCAAGGCTGACACGTTGGGTAGCTTGACGTTGTTTCATGAGGGCACGTTTGGCACGCTCTTCACCTGCTGCACGCGCAGATTTTTCATCCTCGTAAACGGCAAAGTGGTCACCCGCCATTGGCGCTTCGTTCAAACCTGTGATAGAAACTGGTGTTGATGGTCCAGCAACCTTAACACGACGACCAAGGTCGTTGGTCATAGCACGGACACGACCGAAGGTATTTCCGACAACGATAGGGTCTTGAACATTCAAGGTACCTTGTTGCACAAGAAGGGTTGCGACCGCACCTTTTCCTTTATCCAAGCGCGCTTCGATAACTGTACCGATAGCACGCACTGTTGGGTCTGCCTTGAGTTCTTGGATTTCAGCCACAAGAAGGACTGTTTCCAACAATTCTTCAATATTCTGGTTGAATTTAGCTGAGATTTCAACAAATTCAGAATCTCCACCCCAAGCAGTTGACATAACACCATGCTCTGCCAATTCACCGATAACGCGTTCTGGGTTAGCACCTGGTTTATCAATCTTGTTGATGGCTACGATGATTGGAACGTTAGCTGCTTTTGAGTGGTTGATGGCTTCGATAGTCTGAGGCATAACTCCGTCATCTGCCGCTACAACCAAGATAGTAATATCGGTAACAGAAGCACCACGCGCACGCATCGATGTAAAGGCCGCGTGTCCTGGTGTATCAAGGAAGGTAATCTTCTTACCATTTTCAACGATTTGGTAGGCACCGATATGCTGAGTGATACCACCTGCTTCACCTGTCGCAACACGAGAGTTACGAAGGGTATCCAAGAGGGTTGTTTTACCATGGTCAACGTGTCCCATGATAGTTACAACTGGTGGACGCTCAACCAATTCATCTTCATTGAGATAACCATCTTCGACAAAGAAACGTTCGATATCAGCATTATCCACTTCAACCTTTTGTTTAGCTTCGATACCATAATCCACCATGAGGAGTTCAATTGTTTCCCCATCCAAGGATTGGTTTTGTGTGGCCATGACACCCATCATGAAAAGTTTCTTAACGATTTCAGCTGGTTCACGTTTGATACGTTTTGCGATTTCCGCAACGGTCATACCATCTGTATATTCAAATTCTGTTGGCAATTCATGGAATTTACGCTCTGTAACAGGTTTTGGAGCCTGATTACGGTTGTTCTTGTTATTGCCTTTTTTGCTCTTCTTGTTGTTATTCCAGTTACTATTCTTTTGATTTCTCACTTGATTTTGACTACTTCGATTCTTTTGGTTTTTTCTAGGACCATCTTCTTCGTGATCATAATCGTCACGATTTTTATCTGGTCGAGCTTGTTTTTTACGACGTGTATCCACTGGTGCTTCTTTAGCTACAGGAGCTGTTTCAACCACTGCTTGAACTTGCTGCTCTTGTTGCGCTTGTTCAGCTAACTTAGCCACTTCTTCAAAGATTTCCTCTGGTTCCTTGCGTTTGTTAGCTTGAGCCAAGGCTTCTTTAGCAGCCTGATACTGCTTGAAGCGTTCCTCGCTTGAACGTGCGTATTCTGCATTTTGCTCTGCTTTTAGGGCTGCTGCACGGGCTTTAAAGTCAATGCGTGGAGCCGCTTGATTTGGACGTTTGTCCTCTTGTTGACGGCGCTCGTTTCCACGATTTTGCTGACCTTGCTGTTTCTTAGCTTGGTCATTAAAGCGACGATTGTCGCGGTTGCCTTGACCTTGTTTTCCACCATTACGGCCGTCGTTTTTCTGACGGTTGCCGTTTTGTTGTTGGTCACGGTTATTGCCCTTATTTTGCTTGCGTCGCTCTGCCTGCTCTTTGGCACGGGCTTCACGCTCAGCCTTGAAATTACGGCTTTGCGGTTTAGCTGCTGCTTTTTCTGTTTTCTGAGCAACTGGCTCAGCTGGTTTTACCTCTTCCTTAGCTACAGCTGGTTTAGCTGGCTCTTTTTCGGCTTTCTTTTCTGCACTTGCTTTTGGTGCTGCAGGTTTTGCTTCTACTTTCGGAGCAGCTGCAGGCTTAAAGCTGGCAGCGATTTTTGCAGCGACAGCTTCTTCCACACTTGATGAGTGGCTTTTCACATCCAAGCCCAACTCTTTTGCACGCGCTACAACTTCTTTGCTTTCTTTTCCAAGTTCTTTTGCGATTTCGTACAATCTTTTCTTAGACAAATCATGTCCTCCTCTTCTATTCCATAAGAGACCTCATTTTCTTTGTAAATCCAGCATCTGTCACAGCCAAAACCTTTCTCGATTTTCCGACTGCTATGCTTAATTCCAGTGTTGAAAACACGGTTACAATTTCTACGTGATAATAATGACCTTTATCTTGAATCTTCTTGGTCAGATTGGGTCCAGCATCATGGGCTAGAAAGACCATCTTGGCCTTGCCGTCTTGAATGGCCTTGACCACCAATTCTTCACCCGATATGATGCGCCCTGCTCGCTGAGCAAGCCCCAAGAGATTACTTATCTTTTGCTTATTCAAGTCCTAACTCTCTTCTTTTCACTTTGTGATCCACATAAGCGATCAACTCGTCATAAAAGCTTTCTTCCACTTCCATGCTAAAGCTACGGTTAAAGACCTTCTTCTTTTTCGCCTCTAGGGCTTCTGCATTGTCTAGCTTGATGTAAGCGCCACGGCCATTGGCCTTGCCTGTAGGATCAATAAAGACTTGTCCTTCCTTGTTCTTGACAATGCGGAGCAAATCACGCTTATCAATCACTTCATTAGACACAACAGACTTGCGCAAAGGGATTTTTCTCGTTTTCATCTTTCCCTCCTCTAGCAACTTTTATTCTTCTACAGTAGCATTTTCTGCTTCCAACTCTACTGAATCAGTTTCTTCCATGGCTTCAAATTCGCTAGCAGACTTGATATCGATACGGTAACCAGTCAAGTGAGCCGCCAAGCGAACGTTTTGTCCACGACGACCGATAGCAAGAGAAAGCTTGTTATCTGGAACAACCACCAAGGCACGTTTGCTGTCGTTTTCGTCAAAGATAACTTGGTCAACTTCCGCAGGAGCGATGGCATTGTAGATAAATTCAGCTGGATCTGCTACCCACTCGATAACGTCGATATTTTCTTCGATTGGTACCATGCGGTCATTCTTAGCATCGTAGCGAGCTGGGTGGAATTTGCTGGTAATCTTCTTAATATTAGCACCACCACGTCCAACGATTGTACCGATAGCATCCACGTTTGGATTGTGACTGCGAACGGCAACCTTCGTACGGTCACCAGCTTCACGAGCCACGCTCATGATTTCAACAGTTCCATCATAAACTTCTGGAATTTCTTGCTCCATCAAGCGTTTGATCATTTCTGGATGGCTACGGCTAACAAAGACATTCACACCACGAGGGTTGTCTTCAACCTTGTAGACATAAACTTCGATACGATCGTGGGAAGCAAAAACTTCCCCAGGGATTTGGTCTTGTTTTGACAATTGGGCTTCGATGCTCCCAAGGTTGACATAGATAAAGCGGTTGTCAAAGCGTTCTACTGTACCAGACATGATTTCTTGCTCATGCTCTTTGTAAGTATTGTAAGTGATGGCACGTGTTTGCTTGCGCATTTTTTCCATGATGGTTTGTTTGGCAGATTGGGCTGCTACACGACCAAACTCAGCAGGTGCTTCTTCAAACTTGATTTTGTCACCAAGCTCATAGGCTGAATTAATGGCAAGAGCATCTTTCAAGCTGATTTCCAAACGGCTATCAAAGACTTCATCAACAACTTCACGGACAGTATAAACTGTAAAGTCACCTGTTTTTTCGTTGAAGTCAATAGCTACGCTGTCTGATTGACCATAGCGTCTGCGATAAGCGGAACGAAGCGACTCTACTACTGCGTCGATGATATCTTCTTTTTTGATTCCCTTGTCTTCTTCCAAAATGCGGAAGGCCTCTAGCATTTCTTTACTCATGTTTTCTTCACTTTTGAATCCTCAAAAGCTATCCTTTCTTTTTCTATAATTTAACTGCTAAACGTGCTTTTGATACTAAACTGTATGGAATTTGGACGGTTTTCTTACGCGTCTTGTCCATATATTCCATAGTCAACTCGTCCTCTTCGAAGGCCAACAAGGTTCCTTCAAAGACCTTTTGCTTATCGATGGCTTGGTAGAGCCCGACATGGATGTATTTCCCAACCGCTCCAGCAACGGCATCCTTGGTTTTCAAAGGACGTTCCAAGCCTGGACTGGTTATTTCTAGGAAATATTGTTCTGGGAAGGGATCGGGCTTGATGGTGTCTAGGACAGGACTGATCATTTCTGTCAAGTCTGCCGTGTCGTTCAAGGTAATTCCTTCAGGTTTATCTACAAAAATACTGAGAATCATGTCACTGCCAATCTTTCCATACTCGATATCCACGAGTTCGAAAGGTGCTTGGATGACAGGTTCTACAACTTCTCTGACTAATTCTACGATTGTTGCGATTGCGTCCACCTCCTCATAAGCAAGAGGCGAAGATATTTCCCCGCCTCTCTTTCTCATATTCTTACTCTTAGTATAGCACGTTTGCCAACTTATGTAAAGCAAAAGCGCTTATACAGCCTGATTTCAGGCTATTTCTTAAAATTCTGCCTCAACTCGGTAGATAACTTGACCCTTGTTGGAGAATTTTTGCTCGTATTCTGTCATGACATTGCCTTCAAAATCACTGGCATGTAAATCAAGCCAGACACCATTGAGTTTCATGCCATACTGAGAAAAACTCACTAGGCTATACTCAAACAAGCCACGGTTATCCGTCTTGAAATGAATTTCTCCATTTTCAGGCAAGATGCGCTTGAAGGTATCCAAGAAGGTCTTGTAGGTCAAACGACGCTTTTCATGGCGTTTTTTAGGCCATGGATCTGAAAAGTTCAGATACAAACGATCGATCTCACCGTCTTCAAAGTAGTCTGTCAAATCAGAACCATCCACCCACAAGAGCTTGATGTTAGGCACTCCAACTTCAAGAACCTTGTCCAAAGCGTAACTCAAAACAGACTTTTGAATATCAATCCCGATATAGTTGATGTCAGGATTTTGTTTGGCCATACCTGAAACAAAGGCACCCTTTCCACTTCCAACTTCAACATGAATGGGATTGTCATTGCCAAACAAGTCCCGCCATTTTCCCTTGGCTTCCAAGGGATTGAGGACTACATACTGGGGATTTGCCTCTAGTAATTCTGTCGCCCCTTTACGATTTCTAACTCTCATCTTCTCTTTCCATACTTGTCTCGGAAGTGACGCAAGCCATGAATCTCCCGATTGACATTTTCTAAATCTTGGTTCATATAATACTTGGAAATCTGGCTCAAGTAAGACAATTGACCGTACCAATACAATTTATTTAGTACCGTTTGATTGTACTTGTAACCGTAGTAGGTCAACCATTCCTTCCACTGATGTTCTGGAATATAATGGCAGAGCATATAGGCCACATCAAACATGCGGTCGGTCAAGCGAACCGAATCCCAATCCACCAAATAAATCAAGCCACTATCTGTCTCAATCCAATTACTATGTCGTACATCTCCATGGACAATGGTCGCATAGTCCTCTCTAAATCCTGGAATAGTCTGACGTAAATCAGCCATCACTTCACTGATAAAATGATTTTTACGCAAAGCATCTGGAGCCGTTTCCTGCCAAGACTGTAGTAAATCTACAGGTGTTTCCATGGCATATCCCAAACGACTCAACTGTGTCATCAACGGACGTGAGCGATGCAGACGGGTTAAGATATTGACGATTTGTTTACGATTCATATCATAGGGGGTCAATATTTTGCCTGTCAACCATTCTTGAGCACACATATCACGCCCATCTGCCAAACGGCGACTCCATAATAATTGTGGAGCAATTTGTTCTCTAGCTAGACCAGGTAGGATTGGAGAGGTGTTCATTTTTACAAAGATGCGCTTCCCATCAGGATAGCTACCCATATAAGCCTTGCCACTTTTCCCAGGTATGGGAGTCAGTGTTAGCTCATTATCACCCAAATCCATTTCTTTCCTCCGTATAAAGTTTCCTTACTATTCTACTAGTTTTTGGCCTATTCGTCAACCGCTCCACACCCGATTCTCAAAGAAAAGCATCTGGATTGGCTCGGGCTATCATTATAGAAAGAAAAAGGTAAGCACCATCTCCTACTTACCTTTTCATAATTTTTATAAATAATATAAGAGTGGCCAACTGTTGTAAAACATGTGGACTAGAGTAGAAACCCATAAGTTTTGGCTCTTTTTATAAGCAAAGCCCAGCAACAAGCCCCCAAGTAGATAAAAAATAAACGAAGGGACATTAGAAGGTCCATGCATGAAAGAAAAGAGAGAGGAAGTTAGCACAAGCCCTAACAAAGAGTTGTCAAAAACCGCACCTTGAAGAAGTCCTCTGAAAATGAGTTCCTCCTGGATTGGTCCAAAAACTGAGGTAGTCAAAATCAAAGACAGAGAAATTCCTCTGCTGAGTTCCGCCAAGTGTTGAACTCCTGCGCCAGAAGAAATAGCGAAGAAATGAATATAAACCAGCGTCTCAAGTACACTTAGAAGAAAGATTGCAATGAAAAGTAAAAGTTGTTTCTTGCTTAACATCCCAAAAGAAATCATTTCAAACTTTCTAGCATAAGCAACACTCAACGAGGTTACTAGAAGACTTACAATAATCAATTCAGATTCATTTTGAAAAAAATCCCCATGGTTAATCGTATAAGGAACTGTAATGACGATTATTAATACTAAAAATCCAAAACACAAAGCATGAAATTTATCAAAAAACTCCATAAAATTATCCCCCTCAATAAACAGACTTCCCTACAAGTCATCCTTGAGCTCTAGCCTTTCCAAAACAAACCATTTTAGTAACCAAAATCCGACCACATAACCAGCCCCTAAGAATATAGCCATTAAAGCTAGCATGGGATTTAGGAAATAAAAGACCACCACAGATACAAAGGTTAGCACAAAAACATTAAAGGCAATGGTGTCAGAAGCCAAGTCTAGAATATAAGGTATCAACCAGTCTAAGGTTTTTGAATTTAGGAAAAATAAGTGTTTATACATGATGACCTCCTCTTATCAGACTATAGACTAGCCGCAAGTTCTTCCCTACTTTTTATAATACTTCAAGCCCCAAATGAGTAGAAGCATAATAATCAAGCAGAGAATAGCACCAATGTAGGCAATTAATTGTTGATAGAATTCTCCTGCTGTGATCCCTCTATACAAACAGATAATAGACATAAAACCTGTCAAACCAATGAACATCAGTTGATTGGTTCTAGGATTAACCAAATCATCATCTTCAAACTTTCTTATCCTCATTTCTCTAGTGAGGTAAACAGTGACCAAAATAGAAGCCAAGTTAATAACCACTAAAAGAAATTGGAAAACCAAGGAAAAATTTAAAAACTGACGAGATAGAAATAGATAAGTAGAGACAAGTAAGGGCAACTGCCCTAGGAACAATCTCGCAAGGAAGATGGTCCGTTTTTTTAAAAATATTTTTTTCATTGCTTTCTCCATTACAATTAAATGATATCTAATCATTTTCTAAAATTTGATAACTTTTGTGAAATGTTTTAGCAGAAACAACTCTATGATTGGTGACATCTATATAATCACCTGGATAACCAAGAACATACATTCCATAACCAGCGAATCCTCCTCCAACTGTTCCAACTAGACCAAACTTGATATTCGTTGCGAGAGAAGTGTTGAGACCTGCCATTAGAATGCGCACATGATTATCCAACCAAACCATATAATTTTTTTGAAAAGCTTCCTCTACCCAACTTGGTTTAGGAGTTGCTTGACCAATTTCCCAAACATCAACAATTTGATTCCCATATTTTGCCTTCATAGCTTCAATCCTTTTTTAATACCATTACATGAGTTTGGAGTTCCCCCTATACCATAAGGACCACATGGTTTTGAAAAATGTATAATAGGCCACTTACCATTTAATTGATCCAAAGTTGGAGAAGGTTCTAGCCCACCCAATAAACCAGCAATCATATCTCCCCAACCTCCAAAACCTCCTTCAACTTTCGCAAGCATCTCAGTATCCATCATTTCAAATTGTGACATCGTTTTTGTATTCATAGGGAATTTAACAACGTAAAGATTTAAAATCTAAAACCATTCACCCTTACTTCCGTCTGTTCTCATATATTCTCATAATCGCAACAAGGATAGCAGCTGTCCCACTTGCCAAAGCGATAAGGGTAATGATAATGTTGAGGATTTCAGGCGTCCTCCCTATTCTGTTGATAAGACGGAGTAGGGATATAACTGTCAGCTGAATCAGGAGTATTGATTCTACTCTTACCAATGAAGTCAGTTGATTTTCAACTGCATATAAAAAGGCTGGTAACATAACACAGGCTATAGCAATCACAAACAGATTGCCCCCCGTTTCTTCTCCCTTGTTCACCACGGAAATCATGAGAAGATTCGAAGCTATGATCAACGTAGAACAGATGATAAAAAAGGATTTCTTATTCATTTATGATACCTCATATACTATGGTAAAAATCAAACTGGGTAAAGACAAACTTTAACTGTTAGCTTCTGAAAATTGAAACATTGTTTTTTTCTTCCTCTTCGTCTTCTTTTCTTTTATTTTCTTTATAATCGTTCAGCATTTCAAAACCTTTATCAAAAGCAAAAAAACCTAAACCTAAAGAAAACGGCGCTCCGACTATTTCTATAGCTTTTGCTCACCTTGGCCCAAAATCTTCTGAAAAATAAGCAAGCGCCCCGACGGCTACAACTGCTAAAATTAAAAAATATGCTCCAAAATCTGCACTTTCTGTTACTATAGCTTTTTCTGTTCTACTATTCTTACTCATGATAATTTTCCTTTCATTTTCGATTTTCTACTTCAGCTAATACTAACTATTTACCATGCTTTTTTACCTATGCATTAACTACTATTTAATCCTCCAAAAGTGGTTAGTTTTCTCCCCTATAAGAGTTGGTATTCAACTTTCGGCTACAACCTTAACAAGGTTAGTATACTACTATTCTTTGAAATTTTCCATCCAAATCATAAATAGTCATCAAAACATCTTGAGGCGTTAAAATAATCGAAAAAGAAAGCATTTCGGAAATACTTGACCTTTTACCATTCAGTCCATTTCATATACAATTATAATCTTTTATATATAAACTAAATACATCTATTTTCTCACTCGTGTCTATAGGCAAATGTTAGCTATATGTTAGTATAAACAAATAATATCATTACACCTGTTTACCATCTATTTTTATTTATGAATTTTTTGTTTCACTTTAATCATGATAGAAGCCATAAAAAACGCGACAGCCAGCCGAATCAGCTGGTAACTTTCTTCCTCTCCTGTTTTCGGTAATAATTTTTCATTCGAAGTAATAGATTCGCTTACATAATCAGTCCCCTTAACATCAGTTGAAGGAGTTTTATTTTCTTGAGCAACATCAAAAATAGGTTTGGGAGTTTCCAATTGATTCTTATTGTCTAACATTGCTAAATTGCCAGATTGAGTAGTTTTAGCTTCAGAAGTTGAGTTTGTACTCTCCACTTTCCCACTATTTTTGCTATTAGAATTGGGATTATCATTGGATATTTTCATTTCGGTTCTTTTTTCATCACTCATACCTTTGCTGTCACTTACAACTTTATCACTAATATTCATCCTGTCACTTCTAGTATTCTCATCACGGACACTTTCAGTTACTGTTTCCTCAGAAGGTTTCACTGTCTCCGTTTGCTTAGGTGAGTTTCTCGAGTACATATAATCATACACCTGCTGTGCAGTTGCTCCGCCACCAACCCATCCAGATATCGGATGTCCATTTTTTAAATACAAAATTGTTGGTGTTCCTGGAATCCCGACTTTTTTAAATAGAAACTCTCTCGCTTCCCCATCAAAATCCTTACCATCCAAATCATAATACTCTAACTTCTTTTCAATCAAGTTATTAAATTCTTTCAATTCAGGAGAAAATTGACGACAATGAGAGCAAGTTTTTCTACCAAAATAAATAGTATGTTCCAATTGATCCTCTGTAAAAGATTGACGAACGGCTTCAATATCTATCTTTTTAAAGTCCGTAACATTCTTCTCATACTCTTCTGGGGTTACAACAGAAGGCTTATGCTCCACCTTTTCCTTAGCCGATGGCAAATCTGGTGCCACAAGAGAACTGTCATTCGCCTGGATAGATGAAGTAGTAGGATGTTCTTCTGCATATACAACACCCGTAGTAATAGATGCAAATACAAGTGGTACAAGTAATAGCGATTTTATCTTTTGATTCTTCATAAGAATACTCCTTTACATTTGTTATCTTTATCTTACCTTATTTAAGATTACAAATTCATCTAAATCTTAAATGGTCATCGAAACATCTTGAATTGCAAAAAATTCATTATAAAAGGGCAAGTATTTCGAAAACACTTACCCCTTTATACTTCATTAAGCTCTACTTTTTATAATACTTCAAGCCCCACATAAGCAGAAGCATGATAAGCAAGCAGAGAATAGCGCCAATATATGCGATTATTTGTTGGTAGGCTTCTGTGGCTATGATACCTCTATACAAACAAATAATAGACATAAAGCCTGTCAAGCCGATGAACATGAGTTGATTGGTTCTAGGACTAACCAAATCATCATCTTCAAATTCTCTTATCCTCATTTCCCTAGTGAGATAAACAGTAGCCAAAATAGAAGCCAAGTTAATAACTACTAAAAGAAATTGGAAAACTACGGAAAAATTTAAAAACTGACGAGATAGAAATAGATAAGTAGAAACAACCAAAGGTATCTGTCCGAACAACAACCTCACTAAGAAAACATTGTGTTTTGTTGCAAATATTTTTTTCATTACTATCTCCTTTCCTATGCTAACAGGTAAGTGCACCACCAATCCCACCTAGTACAGCACCAATTGCACCTGTTCCTATAGCATATGGCCCCAATAGAAATGTCGAACCATAAGTTGTTGCATACCCATCAATTGCGCCATACGCAATCCCTGCTGCACAAGCAATTGTTCTTCCCCAATCAATATCTCCACCTTCAACGCAAGCAAGCATTTCATTATCCATAACAGAAAATTGTGACATCATTTTTGTATCCATGACAAATACTCCTTTTTTATTTTTAATTTTTGTCCTGTTGCAACCTTGACAGTTTAAGTATAGCACTGTTTTTAAAATTTTCTTATCTAAATCTTGAATTGTCATCGAAACGCCTTGAATTAGCTTTTTATTTCAAATCACCTCTAAATTTTTAATAAAAAGACAGTTTCTAATCACTTTTTTACCATTCAGGACATTTCAATGACTATTCAAGATTTCATAAAATATGAACTTATTTTTATGGCATAATATATCTATCTACTATATGAAAGGAATTACCAATGACTTCTTATAAACGTACATTTGTTCCTCAAATAGATGCTAGAGACTGCGGTGTTGCTACCTTAGCCTCGATTGCTAAATTCTATGGTTCAGATTTTTCTCTAGCTCACTTGAGAGAACTTGCAAAGACCAATAAAGAAGGGACGACTGCTCTTGGCATTGTAAAAGCCGCTGATGAAATGGGCTTTGAAACAAGACCTGTTCAAGCAGATAAAACTCTCTTTGACATGAGTGATGTCCCCTATCCATTTATCGTTCACGTTAACAAAGAAGGAAAACTCCAACATTACTATGTTGTCTATCAAACAAAGAAAGACTATCTGGTTATTGGTGATCCTGACCCTTCTGTAAAAATCACCAAAATGTCAAAAGAACGCTTTTTCTCTGAATGGACTGGAGTAGCTATTTTTCTAGCTCCCAAACCCAGCTATCAACCCCATAAAGATAAAAAGAATGATCTACTAAGCTTCCTTCCTCTGATTTTCAAGCAAAAATCTCTCATTGCTTACATCGTTCTCTCAAGCTTATTGGTCACGATTATCAATATAGGTGGTTCTTATTATCTTCAAGGAATCTTGGATGAATACATTCCAAATCAGATGAAATCAACTTTAGGAATCATCTCAGTTGGTCTGGTTATAACCTATATCCTCCAACAAGTCATGAGCTTCTCCAGAGATTATCTCCTAACCGTTCTGAGTCAAAGATTAAGTATTGATGTGATTTTATCCTATATTCGCCATATTTTTGAACTTCCTATGTCTTTCTTTGCGACACGTCGTACAGGAGAAATCATTTCACGGTTCACAGATGCTAACTCTATTATAGATGCCTTGGCTTCTACCATTCTTTCTCTTTTTCTGGATGTTTCTATTCTGATTCTTGTAGGAGGCGTCTTACTGGCACAAAACCCTAATCTCTTCCTTCTTTCTCTTATTTCCATTCCTATATACATGTTCATCATCTTTTCTTTTATGAAGCCTTTCGAAAAAATGAACCATGATGTCATGCAAAGTAATTCTATGGTTAGCTCTGCCATTATCGAAGATATCAACGGGATTGAAACTATAAAGTCGCTCACGAGTGAAGAAAATCGCTATCAAAATATAGACAGCGAATTTGTAGATTATTTGGAAAAATCCTTTAAGCTCAGTAAATATTCTATTTTACAAACGAGTTTAAAGCAGGGAACAAAATTAGTTCTGAATATCCTTATCCTATGGTTTGGCGCTCAATTAGTCATGTCGAGTAAAATTTCTATCGGTCAGCTGATTACCTTTAACACACTTCTTTCTTACTTTACAACTCCTATGGAAAATATTATCAACCTCCAAACCAAACTCCAATCTGCGAAGGTCGCTAATAACCGTTTGAACGAGGTCTATCTAGTCGAATCTGAATTTCAAGTTCAAGAAAACCCTGTTCATTCACATTTTTTGATGGGCGATATTGAATTTGATGACCTTTCTTATAAGTATGGTTTTGGACGAGATACCTTAACAGATATTCATCTCACGATTAAACAAGGAGATAAGGTTAGCCTAGTTGGAGTTAGTGGTTCTGGTAAAACAACTTTAGCCAAAATGATTGTCAATTTCTTTGAACCCTACAAAGGGCATATTTCCATCAATCATCAGGATATTAAAAACATTGATAAAAAAGTCTTGCGCCGTCATATTAATTACCTGCCCCAACAAGCCTATATCTTTAATGGCTCTATCTTGCAAAACTTAACTTTGGGCGGTAATCATATGATTAGCCAAGAAGATATTCTAAAAGCTTGTGAATTAGCTGAAATCCGTCAAGACATTGAAAGAATGCCTATGGGCTATCAAACTCAGCTCTCTGATGGAGCTGGTCTATCAGGAGGACAAAAGCAACGAATAGCCCTCGCTCGTGCTCTTTTAACTAAAGCTCCTGTTTTAATACTAGATGAAGCTACTAGCGGTCTTGATGTCTTGACTGAGAAAAAAGTTATAGATAATCTTATGTCCCTAACTGATAAAACCATTCTCTTTGTAGCCCATCGTCTCAGTATAGCCGAACGAACCAACCGTGTCATTGTTCTTGACCAAGGGAAAATCATTGAAGTTGGTAGTCATCAAGAGTTAATGCAGGCGCAAGGTTTCTACCATCATCTATTCAATAAATAAGGAGAATGTCATGAATCCTAATCTTTTTAGAAGCGTCGAGTTTTATCAGAGACGTTACCATAACTATGCGACAGTATTAATCATACCTCTTTCATTACTGTTTACTTTCATCTTGATTTTCTCCCTTGTTGCCACAAAAGAAATTACTGTTACTTCCCAAGGAGAAATCGCCCCTACAAGTGTCATTGCATCCATTCAGTCAACCAGTGATAATCCTATCCTTGCTAATCATTTAGTGGCAAATCAAGTAGTTGAAAAAGGTGACTTACTTATCAAATACTCTGAAACAATGGAAGAAAGTCAGAAAACTGCCTTAGAAACTCAATTACAAAGACTTGAGAAGCAAAAAGAAGGACTTGGAATTTTGAAACAAAGTTTAGAAAAAGCGACTGATCTTTTTTCTGGCGAGGATGAATTTGGCTACCATAATACCTTTATGAATTTTACTAAACAATCCCATGATATTGAACTGGGTATCACAAAGACTAACACCGAAGTTTCAAATCAAGCTAATCTTGCCAATAGCAGTTCATCAGCCATCGAACAAGAAATCACAAAAGTTCAACAACAAATTGGAGAATATCAAGAGCTGAGAGATGCTATCATAAATAACAGGGCTCGCTTACCAACTGGCAATCCACACCAGTCAATTTTGAATCGTTATCTTGTGGCCGCTCAAGGACAAACACAAGGAACTGCAGAGGAGCCATTTTTATCTCAAATTAATCAAAGTATTGCAGGTCTTGAATCATCTATCGCAAGCCTCAAAATTCAGCAAGCTGGTATCGGAAGTGTAGCAACTTATGATAATAGTTTAGCAACCAAAATTGAAGTACTCCGCACTCAGTTTTTACAGACAGCTTCTCAGCAACAACTAAACGTGGAGAATCAATTAACAGAATTAAAAGTACAGCTAGATCAAGCAACACAGCGCTTAGAAAACAATACCTTAACCGCTCCAAGTAAAGGTATCGTTCATCTGAACAGCGAATTTGAAGGTAAAAATAGAATTCCAACTGGTACAGAAATTGCTCAAATATTCCCTATCATCACAGATACAAAAGAAGTACTAATCACTTACTACGTATCTTCTGACTATCTACCTCTACTAGATAAAGGACAAACTGTAAGATTAAAACTGGAGAAGATTGGAAATCACGGCATTACCATCATCGGTCAACTTCAGACAATTGACCAAACTCCTACCAGAACAGAGCAAGGAAATCTCTTTAAAGTAACCGCTCTTGCAAAACTATCTAATGAGGATAGTAAACTCATCCAATATGGCTTACAAGGTCGCGTCACTAGTGTAACTGCAAAGAAAACATATTTTGATTATTTCAAAGATAAAATTTTAACCCATTCTGATTAATTTTCAGATAACACTCTATAACTATTTATTATCTTATCAAAAAGGAGAATCATAACATGGATAAGAAACAAAACCTAACTTCATTTCAAGAACTAACAACTACCGAACTCAACCAGATTACAGGTGGAGGATGGTGGGAAGATTTCTTACATGAAATAAATTTAGGTAAATTTAAAATCACAAAAGCACTTGAACTACCTATTCAGCTATAAAAAATAAGACCGAGTAACAAGAACTCTCGGTCTTATTTTTTATCATTCTGTATGTATTATAGTAAACACCTGACGAAAGACTTGATTTTGGCAGGTGGTATTTAGACTGGTATTGGGATAGCTTTCCACAATTTTCATGACGGTATAGAGACCAACTCCTCTCTCCTCCCCTTTAGAACTGGCTCCAAAGGAGAAGATTTCAGAAATATCTATGCCCTCTTCTTTAATGGAATTTTCAATGATAAAGGTCTCCTGCGCTCCATTTTTAAAAAAGGCAATTGAAACATGAGGTTGATTAGTCTCTGCACTGGCTTCAATAGCATTATCACAAAGGATAGACACAATAGTCAGAAAATCAAGCAGACTCATCCCCTCTACCTGAATCTCCTCAGGAACTTCGACATTAAAGATAATCTTCTTATCTCTGGCTTTTAAAAACTTTCCTGCTAGGAGACTTTTGAGGGCTTTATCACGAATATTCACCAATCGGCCCAGGTCATATTTATTGTCCTGCAATTTTTCACTAGAATCCTTTAAGACCGAGTCGTAAACCTCTTTTATCTGTTCCATATCCTCCTCTTCAATGCCCAAACGTAAGCTGGTCAAAAGATTGGTGTAGTCATGGCGAAAGCTCCGTACTTCCTTGTAAAGTTCCTCTATATGTCGACTATAGCGCTCCATATCTCTGTAGCGCAAGGCCTGCTCTCGGTTCAGTTTTCCCTGAAGTATTTCCTTCAAATAGGTATCTAATTTCTTGATAACCCCCATAAAAAAGAGTAGATAAAATACTAGAATGAAATGGCGAACAGTCGTTGATTGAATACCTTGTTCATATTCAAGGTAAGATAGACTTTGCATCACTAGATAATAAGAACCCATTACCCAGTTAATCTTAGTAAGAGACTTTTGAAAACCTTTATCGAGAAACTCCTTTCTCAATCTAGTGAAATCATAGTCTAACCATTTCAAAAAGACTAAAACTATGAAGCAAACGAATATCATAATCAATAAAAAGATAGGATTGCCATCCCCATCTACAATTCCTTGCCCCAAAAATGGAAGCACAAAATAGGAAACACCTCTGTAAAAGAGCTCTACTAATATCATTGGAAAGAGACCATAAAAAATAAGGATTTTTTTAGGAAGCCCTCTTAACAATAAGAAAGATAGACCTATACCGAACAAAGGTTCTATAAAATAGGACAAATATTCACTTACATCCAAAAATTGAAAAGTCGCAAAAATGGCCCCTAGAAGAAATTTCAGAAGAAAAGCTTTGAAAATCCTCTCAAAAGTGAGACCAATTCCATCTACCTTAAAGAAAATGACAATTTCTAGTCCATTAATAACAAGTTCATACAACAATATCCAAGCAATAGCCATAAGTTCTCCTTAATCAGTGTAAGTTATTGATAGCTTCAGACACTTTCCTGACCTTATAACGCGCGATTAGACAGCTTCTCCCATTGGGAAAGAAAAGCAGTTTTTCTTTCTTATCCAAATGTATCACATTGGCTGGATTGATAAGAAAAGAGCGATGGCACTGCAGGAGACGAGGCTCCTGCTTGAGAATCTCCTCTAAACTCGCTGTAAATTCCAGTCTGTCCGTCTCGGTATAGAGAATAACATGATGAGATTTTGGGGACGTTTCGAGATAGTAAACCTCTTTAAAAGGATACTGGAATTGGGCAAATTTTGATTTAAAGTAAAAGCAATCTTCCGCCAGACTTTTACTATCTTGACTATTGGCATAGAGAAGGGCTGTCTCGATACGAGATTCAAACTCCTCTGCCGACAAGGCCTTATCAATGTAGTCCAAAGCAGACACTTGATAGCGAAAGGACAGGGGCATAAACTCCGAGTGAGTCGTCACAAAGACAATCAGGGCATAGGGGTCTCGATCCCGAATCTTTCTAGCCACCTCTAGACCCTTCATCTCCTCATTTCGAATCTCAATGTCCAAAAAGAATAGCTGATGCGCCCCCTTCTCATGCACCTCTGCCAGCAGTTGGTCTGGCTTGCCAAAGATCTCAAAAGAGCTGGGAGTGATATGATGTTCTTTCAAAAGTTTCTCAATGGTCGTTTCAATTCTAGCTTGTTGGGAAAAATCATCTTCTAAAACAAATATTCTCATCTTCTTACTCTCCTTCTTTCAACCATTTTTGACGAATTTCTCTATAGCGACGTCTGGCATACTTGACAGCATATTGACCTTCTTCTCCAAGAAAAAGGATTCTTTCTTGAAAATCAATCGATTTTACTTTATCAAGATTAACCAAACAATTTCGATGACACCTCATCAAGTTTTCCCCATATTGGTTCTCAAGATTACTTAAATTTTGAACCATATTAAAACTAGCCTCTTCTGTAACAATCTGTACGGTATGGGCTTTAGTTGGATGTGTTTGGATATAGTAGATATCGTCGACGTTTACTTTATAGACTGTTTTCTGTGTCTGAATAATCATATGTTTCATTGGATTCTCCTCCTAATACTCTTCGAAAATCAAATTCAAACCACGTCAGCTTCACCTTGCCGTACTCAAGTACAGCCTGCGGCTAGCTTCCTAGTTTGCTCTTTGATTTTCATTGAGTATAAGAAAAGAATAACAGAAAAGTTCTAGCACAAGCACACCCAATCCTAAACAGTCTTTGAAAACTCCTAAAAGGACTATTTTTCTACAACATCATGATGAGCTTACAACTATTTTATCATAAAATTTTAACAGTACCATTCAGGAAATTTCAATGACAATTAAAGATTTTATGGTGAAAAAGAAGATAAAAGTGATAGAATGACAGTATCAAAATACAGTTGCTAGAAACAAGACTGGCACCCAGATTAAAGGAGGAATTTTCATGACAGATACAGATCCTATCAAAAGAGCTCAAGCTTTGATTACTGACTTAAACAAAGCCTATCAAGCATGCAAACAGGTAAGCGCTGACGACGTCCGCTTTCAGGAACAATTAAACTCTATTCTTGGTTTTCTAGCCAAGGCTGAGACAGTGGATAATCGGGTATTGATTGAACTGGAAAAATTTTACCAGACTTCCAGTCTTCTCATGGGACTCAGCGCTCTTGATCCAGATGCTCCTACTCGCGCCGCTTGGCGGGCCTATGACCGTTTCCACTTTGACCAAGTCAAGACCAAGTTGAGTCTCTACGGACCAACCATTCTCTTGTAGAAAATAAAAGAAGCTGAGACAGACTGAACTCAACTTCTTTTTTAATATCATATAAGCAATGTTAGTCCTGCATCTGACGTTTTACCTGATAAGGCAAATACAAGACTAGTAAAACCAAACCAGCTCCCAGTAAGGCTAGAAGGGCTAGTTTTTCTTGGAAGGTAATCAACCCAACAACTAATTCCACAAGTAAAACAAAACTGGTCAATCCTCGGACTACCGCCTGCAAGCCTTTTTCCTTTTGCCCCTTGTCCAGTGGAAAGAGTTGGGTCAAATACTGGTAGTCAAAGGCATGATAGAGGGCCAGCAACTGGAAGAGCAAGAGGTAGTTAAAGAGAACCACCACTGCTGTCGCAATCCAAGCCTGCTCGATAAAGACCTGCGCCAGTATGGAAAGTAGGAGCAGACGGAGACTGAGCGCAAAGAGGTCTCCATTTCGCAGATAAGAACGCAGATAGAGATTTTGCCAAATCTTTCCAGGCACCTTCTGAACAGCCTTTAGGATAAAGTCCAGATAGGCACGACGCTTGACGCTGTTTGAAATTCCCTTTACCTGGGTAAAGAGGGCAAAGAAACGAAGCAAGACTTGCTTACGCTTGCTTTCTTGAGAAATAACATAGTCCCAGTCCAGTCCAGTTTCCGTAAAAAATTTGCTGGCCTTTTGACGAAAGAGGAAATATTTACCTACTCCCAATAAAAGCACATAGACCAGAAAAACTGGCAAGCCATAACCCATGGCTAAAAATAAAGGCGCAAATAAAAGCAAGAAAAGGGTCTGGACAAAGAGCCAAAAGACTAGGGAAATGCCAGTTTGACGCTTGAGATGAAGCTTGATTTCCTCTTCTCCAACTAAGAGAAAGAGCTTGTCTGGAGCCTCCATATAAGTGGCAATTCCTCCCCAAAGCAACAGTAAAACAGAGGTAATTCCTACAAACAAAAGGATAGGCCAATGATTTTCAGGAAAATCTTGTAAGAGTTGACTGTACTGGTAGGCTAAAAACCCCAACAAGACAAGCAGGAACAAGACAAAGTGGTCATTGAGAACATAGCGCAGATAACCAAGACACTCCTTACGAAAAGCCTGCTTTCTCTTTAAAAACAAGTCTTTCATAGCTCCTCCTCTTTGGTCAGAGCCAAGTAAATATCATTCAAACTAGCCTCAGGCATGTCAAAGGCTTCGCGCAGTTGCACTAAATTCCCCTTGGCACGCACCTCTCCCTTGTGGAGAATGACAAAGGCATCACACATCTTCTCCGCCGAATCCAGCACGTGGGTACTCATGAGAATGGACTTGCCCTTTTGCTTTTCCACTTCCAAAAGCTGAATCAAGTCTGCAATAGCCAGCGGATCAAGACCAAGGAAAGGCTCATCCACGATGAAAAGACTTGGATCCACCACAAAAGCACAGATAATCATGACCTTCTGCTTCATCCCTTTTGAAAAATGAACAGGAAACCAGTCTAATTTCTGATCCAGACGAAACATTTTTAACAAAGGTTCCACTCGCTCAAAAGCAATTTTCTGATCAATACCATAAGCCATGGCAACCGTTTCGATATGCTCTCTGAGGGTCAATTCCTCATACAGGCTAGGTGTCTCAGGAATGTAGCCAATTTGCTTACGGTAGTTAGTCGCGTCTTCTTGCAGGGTCAGACCATTTATATTGATGGAGCCACTATAAGGTGTCAACAGACCGATAATCTCATTGATCGTCGTCGATTTTCCAGCACCATTGAGACCAATCAAACCGACCAGCTGCCCACTTTCAACGGTAAAGGACACATCTTTCAAGACAGGGACATGGACATAGCCACCTGTCAGGTTTTTAATTTCTAACATATTTTCTCCAAATCTGGTATAATGTAGCTATATTATATCAAAATTCAATACAGTAGAGGTAGATTTTATGTCAGATTGCATTTTTTGTAAAATCATCGCAGGGGAAATTCCTGCTTCAAAAGTATACGAAGATGAGCAGGTTCTTGCCTTTCTTGATATCTCTCAAGTGACACCAGGACACACCTTGGTCGTGCCAAAAGAACACTATCGCAATCTTTTGGAAATGGACGCTACTAGCGCCAGCCAACTCTTTGCCCAAGTACCAAAAGTAGCTCAAAAAGTCATGAAAGCTACCAAGGCTGCTGGTATGAATATCATTGCCAACTGTGAAGAAATCGCTGGTCAAACAGTCTTTCATACCCACGTTCACCTCGTGCCTCGCTACAGTGCCGACGATGACCTCAAGATTGATTTTATCGCCCACGAACCAGACTTTGACAAACTTGCTCAAGTCGCTGAAACCATCAAAAACGCATAAGGAGTTGCTATGAAATTATCCAATCTACTGCTATTTGCAGGAGCTGCAGCCGGAAGTTATCTGGTCACAAAAAATCGCCAAACCATCACAGATGAAGTCTTGAATACCACTGACCGCGTTCAAGCTATCAAGGACGATGTAGATATTATCCAAAACAGCCTGCAAATCATCGACCAACAAAAAGAACTCATCAAGGAATACCAAGAAGACCTGACTTACAAGTTTAAAGTCTTGGAAAAGGATATCCAGACTAGACTAGCTGTGATCAAAGAAACACAGGAAATTGAAGATAAGTAAAAAGAGCCCGACGGCTCTTTTTTAAAATGTAAACAAGTTATATCCCATCAACTATACATCATAATTTAGACAACTCACTCACCATTTCACCACTAAATCGAAGACTTCCCGCCGTAATGAAAACACCTGAAACAGCTTGGTTTCAGGTGTTCGGAAACTTTGAGACCTAGGCTCAAAGTTTAGGTATGGAACTTCGAAAAAGGTCGCTACCGTCCGTCATTACTTAAGGAAAGTCTTAAAAAATCTATAAACAAAAAGAGCCCAACGGCTCTTTTTACTTTATTCTCCTTCAAAGGCATCTTTAATATGGTCAAAGAAGCCCTTTTTCTTTGGATTGACTTTCAAATCACCAGCAGCTGCGAATTCTTTCAAGGCTGCTTTTTGGCGGTCGTTCAAGCCTGTCGGTGTTACGACATTAACGGTAACGTATTGGTCACCAACTGCACCACCACGTAGGCTTGGTGCCCCCTTACCACGTAGACGGAATTTCTTACCAGTCTGAGTACCCTCTGGAATAACCAATTCAACATCACCGTGAACCGTTGGGATATCAACTGTATCACCAAGAGCTGCTTGGACAAAGTTAAGGTTCAAATTATAGAAGATAGTCGTTCCTTCACGTTCAAACTTATCACTGGCTTCCACAGAAACCACTACATACAAGTCACCGTAAGGTCCACCGTTAAAGCCTGCTTCACCTTGGCCTGCTAGGCGAATTTGTTGACCAGTTTCTACACCAGCAGGAATTTTGACATGTACGCTATGCGCTTGTTTTTCATGCCCTGTTCCGTGACAGGTTGTACATGGATCTTTGATTTCTTTTCCGCGACCGTGACAGACATCACAGGTTACTTGGCGTCGCATCATGCCAAGCGGAGTCTGCGTATCGACGTTAATGACACCAGCGCCATGACAGCGTCCACAAGTGACTGGACTTGTTCCTGGCTTAGCACCTGAGCCATTACATGTACTACAGCTTGCTTCACGATTATACTTAACCTCTTTTTCAGCTCCAAAAATAGCTTCTTCAAAGGTCAAATTCACACGATATTGGAGGTCATCCCCCTGACGAGGAGCATTTGGATTGCGTGAAGCACCGCCTCCACCGAAGAAACTTGAGAAGATGTCCTCAAAACCACCGAAGCCACCTGCTCCGTTGAAACCGCCGAAACCACCAGCACCGCCAAAACCACCATTGGCACCCGCAGCACCGTATTGATCATAGGCAGCACGTTTTTGGTCGTCACTCAAAGTCTCATAGGCTTCTTGAACTTCCTTGTACTTTTCCTCAGCACCAGGCTCCTTATTGATATCTGGGTGATATTTTTTCGAAAGCTTACGATAAGCCTTTTTGATCTCGTCTGCCGAAGCATTTTTTGACACCCCCAGACGATCATAAAATTCAGTATTGTTCATACAAGATACCAAGACCGTAAAATTCGACTGAAAAATAGGAAATCTGACGCTGGAGCGATGCTCCTAGGCAGATTTATCTTTTTTCCGAGAATTTAGGTCGGGTTCAATTCCTTTCTGTTATATTGATGAGATAAAACCCAAACAAATCAGGTAACTCCCTTTTTATCGAAAAACAGAGGCTGGGTTGCAACCTCTGGATTTCCTTATTTTATTACGGTTTATAATTTTCTAAAAAGTATAGAATCCTATTCATGTTTGTCCATTCCTTTTCAGATTTTGAATTTAAACGACGAATCCACACTAATCGGAGCATATGCAAAATTACAATAGCACCCGATATATACAGAGTCAAATTAATAACATTAGGATCTTTTTCTGATAGTTCAAATGGAATTGTAATAGCAAGTGTTAAAGTTGTTGCAACCGTTGGTGTGAAAACGGAAGATAAAATATTATTTAATGATGAATCCATTTGTTCCGATCGTAACCTAGCTACGTGAATTTTTTCCTTGTATAATTCTAATTCATCTACACGATCACTTGTGAAATATTCCCTTATTTGATTCTTGGTACTTTCTAGATTTTGTTTTGCTTCTCTGCAAAGTTGATTATATAGGTCAACATGGCTTTTATTTGTAAAATCTAATGTCATCTTACTTTTCCGTAAACTCTCCGTCTACGACGTCATCGCCTGCATTTTTTGTTGCTTGTTCACCTTCTGCTCCTGCTTGAGCTTGTTGTGCTGCTGCGGCTTGTTCGTAGAGTTTAACAGCAAGTCCTTGAGCTTTTTCGTTCAATGCTTCAAGTTTTGCTTTCATTTCGTCCAAGTTGTTGTCTTCTTGAGCTTTCTTAAGGTCATCAAGGGCAGCTTGGGCAGCATCACGTTCTGCATCGAAGCCTTTGCCTTCAGTTTCTTTGATAGTCTTTTCAGTCGCAAAGATAGCTTGGTCTACTTCGTTACGAAGGTCTACTTCTTCTTTACGTTTCTTATCTGCTTCAGCGTTTGCTTCTGCATCTTTCATCATGCGATCGATTTCTTCGTCTGTCAAACCTGAGTTAGATTGGATGACAATTGTTTGTTCTTTTTGAGTTCCAAGATCTTTCGCTTTAACAGATACGATACCGTTCTTGTCGATGTCAAATGTTACTTCGATTTGTGGGATACCACGAGGTGCAGCTGGGATATCAGTCAATTGGAAGCGTCCAAGAGTCTTGTTATCTGCTGCCATTGGGCGTTCACCTTGAAGAACGTGGATATCAACGGCTGGTTGGTTGTCTGCTGCAGTTGAGAAGACTTGTGATTTAGATGTTGGGATTGTAGTGTTGCGGTCGATGAGTTTTGTGAAGACTCCACCCATTGTTTCGATACCAAGTGACAATGGAGTTACGTCAAGAAGAACAACGTCTTTAACATCACCAGTAATCACACCACCTTGGATAGCAGCCCCCATAGCAACAACTTCGTCAGGGTTTACTGATTTGTTTGGTTCTTTACCAGTTTCAGCCTTAACAGCTTCTACAACGGCTGGGATACGAGTTGAACCACCAACAAGGATAACTTCGTCGATTTCTGACAAGCTCAAACCTGCATCTGAAAGGGCTTGACGAACTGGAACTTTTGTACGTTCTACAAGGTCACGAGTCAAATCATCAAATTTCGCACGAGTCAAAGTCATTTCCAAGTGAAGAGGTCCAGCTTCACCTGCAGTGATAAATGGCAAGCTGATTTGTGTTGAAGTTACACCAGAAAGGTCTTTCTTAGCTTTTTCAGCCGCATCTTTCAAACGTTGCATTGCCATCTTGTCAGTAGACAAGTCGATACCATTTTCTTTCTTGAATTCTGCTACCAAGTGGTCAATGATTTTTTGGTCAAAGTCGTCACCACCAAGTTTGTTGTCCCCTGCAGTTGACAATACGTCGAAGACACCGTCACCCAATTCAAGGATAGATACGTCGAATGTACCACCACCAAGGTCGAATACCAAGATTTTTTCTTCTTTGTCAGTCTTGTCCAAACCGTAAGCAAGAGCTGCTGCAGTTGGTTCGTTGACGATACGTTCTACTTCAAGACCAGCGATTTTACCAGCATCTTTTGTTGCTTGACGTTGAGCGTCGTTGAAGTAAGCTGGAACTGTGATAACTGCTTTAGTTACTTTTTCACCAAGATAGTCTTCAGCATAACCTTTCAAGTATTGAAGGATCATAGCTGAGATTTCTTGTGGAGTGTATTCTTTTCCGTTAGCAGAAACTTTTTCAGAAGTTCCCATCTTAGATTTGATAGAGATAACTGTATCTGGGTTTGTAACTGCTTGACGTTTTGCAGCATCACCAACGATGATTTCGCCGTTTTTGAATGATACTACAGATGGAGTTGTACGGTTTCCTTCTGGGTTTGCGATGATTTTGCTTTCAGTTCCTTCAAGAACTGCAACTGCTGAGTTTGTTGTACCTAAGTCAATACCGATAATTTTAGACATGTGTTTTTCTCCTTAAATTTTAATTCGAATTTTGATTTTTTTGATATTTCCCTTAAGTGGTGGGGACGTGAGCAACTCCCTACGGGATTTCATCACTTATTTTTGAGCCTATTGTCTCAAAAATCCCCTGTTTCAGTAGCAAAAGCTACTGAAACTTTCACCACGGCGGGAAATATCTTCCTTGCAAGCCTCCGGCTTGCCTCTTATCTTTCTTCATAGTTTATTGTCGTTTCGGACAAGTTTTCAATGTATTTATGTTACGACACGAGAAGTCGAAATCGATATTATTTCGACGACAAGTTAGTAAGGAGGCCAGGCAAACGCCATAGCGATTGCCGTTTTCTGACGAGTTGCTTTAGCTACCGTCAGAATTGCCTAATCGAACACTTCGTCAATCTCCTATTTTTACTGTGAGCTTTCTACGGGCTTTGTATCTTAGTTATACACCACTACCATTGCTGGGCGTAGGATGCGGTCATGGAGTTTGTAGCCTTTTTGGAAGACTTGGGCGATGGTATCTGCTGGGTGTTCATCGTCTGCTGGGAGAGTTTGGATGGCCATATGGTAGTTATGGTCAAATTCGCCGTCAGCTGCGATTTCTTCGATTCCTTCTTCTTTCAAAGCGTGAATCAAGCTTTCTTGAACCATCTCCAATCCTTTTTTGACGTCCTCTGTCAAACCTTCAACTGCAAGGGCACGTTCAAGGTTATCCAATGAAGGGAGAATCGCTTTTGCCAAGTCCTGGCTACGGTAACGTTGCAAGTTTTGACGCTCTTCATTGGCACGGCGTTGGATATTTTGCATTTCTGCATGAGCTCGAAGGTATTTGTTTTCGAACTCATCTGCACGTTCATTTGCCAAGTCCAACTCAGACTTTTCAGGAGTTGTTTCTTCAGCTGTTTCCACAACTTCCTCTTCTTGAACTTCTTCTACTTCTTCATTTTTTATATCTTGGGCCATTTTCGCCTCCTTTAATGATTTCAATCTTAATGTACTTCGTAATGATTACTGCTGAGGTAGCGGTAAAAATCTGTCAACTTCATGGTCAAAACACGATTGACCACATTGACTTGGTTGATTAGCTGTTGGTAATCCAGATTGACTGGACCGATAATGGCTAGAATTCCAACTCCCCGATAAGGAATGAGGAACTTGCTACTAATCACCGCTAGGTCTGCTAGACAGGACTCTTGGCTGTCCGCAACACGGACGTTTTGCATCTGATCTTCATGCAGGCCCTCACGAATCTCCAAGGCCACCTTTTGTGGTTGATCAAAGAACTGATAGGCTGCCAGATTAGCAAAATTCAAGAGATTGACCTTGCCCGCCACCACAATGTTTTCGTTGAACATTTCCTTAAAGATGTGTTCAAAGAGATCGATGACATTGTCCGTTGTTGTAAAGTAACGCTGGATAATCTGCGGAATCTCCGTCCGAATCTTGTAGTGAATATCTAGAACAGTGTGACCAAGGAAACGTTCCTGAATGATTGCCTTTAGTTTCAGCAAATCTTCCTGCAAGAAGTTCCTTGGGATCAGAAACTGACTGGTAACCGTTCGAGACTCGTCTAGGGTGAATACCGCTAAGGCCGTATGTTGACCTAAAACAACGATATCAAAGGCTGTCAAACGTTGCCTGCTGGGCTCAACATCCAGTGCCACTACCGTACAGCCACTCAGGTCTGTTAGTAGATTAGCAGCCTCTTGCAGAATATCCTCTAGTTTAAAGAATTCCTGATCAAAGGCTTTGACAATCTCATAAACCTCATTTTCAGCCAGTCGTTCAAAATCCAGTGAGTGTTTCACATAGTACTGAAAACCAGCAACACTTGGCATCCGACCACTTGAAGTATGAGCTTTCTCAAGCAACCCTTGCTTTTCTAAAGCCGCCATGTCATTACGAATGGTTGCACTGCTAGAGTTAATAGACTCTTGCAAGGCTTTGGATCCGACAGGTTCGTGCGTTTTGGTAAAGATGTCAATAATCAGATTTAAAATATCCTGCTGACGCTCTGTAACCATCTCATCACTCCTCTCTGTCTGATCAATTAGCACTCGATACATTCAAGTGCTAACTCATGATTCTATTATACACCCTTGAAAGAGAATGTCAAGACAAAAACTCAAAAAATTAGCACTCTTTTGTCAAGAGTGCTAAAAATCAGTCTGAAGACCTAGAACCTTGCTATTCATCTACTTGGTATTTCCTTTTTAATCTGAAATAACCATAGATTAGATAAGAAATCAGAAAAGCATATAAAAGAAAAATAATAAAGAAAGACATAGAAAGTTCTTCTTTAAATAAACTCATACAAACAACAAGACCACCCGAGAAAGTAGCTGTACAGGAACGAAGTCTAGACCGCATAACTTCCCACCTGAGATTATTACTCATATAAACTTGATCCTCTGAAAGTATATCAGAAGCTGGTTTACGAAGAATTGAACAAAATCCTGTTTCTATCAATTCCCAACCTCTATTTCTAAAATCTTGCCGTTCATGCTTATGCTTTTTAAGAAATCTAGAATCATAGATACGGTAGATGACATCATCTGGTTGACATTGGTCAAAATAGAACAAACCAAAACGACTCGTTCTATACCTCCAACCTTTCAAATGCATCTCATGTAAATATTCTTCTTCCTTGTCCAAATCAACAATGGTAAAAATCCGAAATTGCTTTTTATTGATCATGACTTTCCCTCCAATTTTGAGCATACCTAGCCTATCATAAATCTGATAATTCCTTCTTTTTATGCCATAACTTCCAGCTAATATAGGCAACTATTAACAAGAGGATTAAAGACAAGAAAATATCTAGCCCAACCACAAGAAATTTCCATAGATCAAACGTATTACTTCTATCGAACAACATAAATAGTAATGGTATATGTATGGCTAGCAAAAGTAAAACAGGTACTAGTCGCAGTCTTAAAATGCGATTAACCATAGCTAACTTCCCAGCAGCGTCATTATAAATTTCAAACTCTACATCCGATTCAATTTCAGAATGTGCTTTTCTAAAATAGGAAAAATTATTAAAGTCTGTAATATGTTCCCAGCCACAGTCTTTAAACAGCTGTAAATAGGAGGCTCTCTCTGATTTTTCCATTGGGTAAAAATCCAACTGATAAGACACTTGCTCAGGCTGACACTTTTCAAAGGTATACTTAACTGCAAACAATAAGATAGAGTAGCTTACTTTCCTAAGTTTCCAGCCCTTAGCATGCATTTCTCTAAAGTATAGAGCCTCCCTCTCATAATCCGCAATTGTAAAAATTCGATAAACAATTTTCTTTTCCATCATACTTCCTCCCGACTGTTTCTATAGAGCCGTTCAATACGCTTCAATTCAATATCTAAGACCTTTCGTCCCAAGTCTGTGATCTGATAGATTTTACGTTTTTCCTCTTCTCGGACAAAGGAAATCAAACCATCCTTTTCCATCTTTGACAAGGTTCCATACATAGTTCCAGGACTAATCGAGACTTGCGAATCTGTCATCTCCTTGACCTTTTGCGTAATACTATAACCATGACCTTCCTTCTGCAGACAGAACAAGATATAAAAACCCGTTTCCGTCATCGGAAGATAAACTCGACGAATCTTATCCGTTAATTCCATTTACAGCCACCTCCTATTCAGTTCGATATATCGTACTTCGTTATATAAAATATATCACAGTTCGATATAAAAAGCAAGAAAAAAGATCACCCTCAGGCAATCTTTCCTCTATAATTAGTAAAGGTCTAAATAGTTATCAACTTCCCATTGTGAAACAAAGGTCGCATAGCTAGCCCACTCGATACGTTTAGCTTCAAGGAAGCTAGTGTAGATGTGATCTCCCAGGGCAGCCTTGACTACTTCATCTTCAGTCAAAGCTTTCAAAGCGTTGTGAAGGGTTGATGGAAGGTCTGTAATTCCAGCTTCCTTACGCTCTTCAGCTGTCATGATGTAGATATTTTCTTCGATAGGAGCTGGTGCTTCGATTTTGTTTTCAATACCATGCAAACCAACCTCCAAAAGAGCCGCCATAGCGATGTATGGGTTTGCCATTGGATCCACAGAGCGCAACTCAAGACGAGTTCCCATACCACGTGAAGCAGGCACGCGTACAAGTGGCGAACGGTTACGACCAGCCCAAGCAATGTAAACAGGCGCTTCATAACCTGGAACCAAACGTTTGTATGAGTTAACTGTTGGGTTCATGATAGCAGTATAGTTGTAGGCATGCTTGATCAAACCGCCAAGGAAATAGTAGGCAGTTTCTGACAACTGCATTCCTTTTGGATCATTTGGATCAAAGAAGGCATTGTTTCCTTCTGCATCAAACAAGGACATATTACAGTGCATACCTGATCCAGCAATACCAAATTTTGGTTTTGCCATAAAGGTTGCGTAAAGACCATGTTTGCGAGCAATGGTTTTAACAACAAGTTTGAAGATTTGAATCTTATCACAAGCACGGAGAACTTCATCATACTTAAAGTCAATCTCGTGTTGTCCAACCGCAACCTCGTGGTGACTGGCTTCTACTTCAAATCCCATTTTAGTCAAGACATTGACAATCTCACGACGTGTATTATCCGCAAGGTCAGTAGGCGCCAAATCAAAGTAGCCACCCTTGTCATTTACTTCAAGTGTCGGATCCCCATTTTCATCCAGTTTAAATAGGAAGAATTCTGGCTCTGGCCCAAGGTTGAAGGATTTGAATCCTACTTCTTCCATGTGACGAAGAGCACGTTTCAAATTGCCACGAGGGTCACCTGCAAATGGTTCACCTTCTGTTGTATAGACATCACAGATCAAACCTGCAACACTTCCATTTTCATCTCCCCAAGGGAAGACTGTCCATGTATCCAAGTCTGGGTACAAGTACATATCTGACTCATTGATACGTACAAAACCTTCAATAGAAGATCCATCAAACATAACCTTATTTGACAAGACTTTATCTAACTGTTCATCTGTAGCAGGAATTTCGACGTTTTTCATCGTCCCCAAAATATCTGAGAACATGAGACGAATAAAGGTAACATTTTTTTCCTTGACTTCACGACGAATATCTGCAGCTGTGATTGGCATGAGTTTTCTCCTTAATGTATGACTACTTGCGGTTACCTAACCGCGACCAAAAGGTGACCGTACTGAAGCAAAGCGACCCTGTTGGAGGAGTTCATTGTGAAGTGCACGACGCACCTCAGTCTGACTCACCGCTTTCTTGGATTTCGCTTCACGTTCAGCATATTTTTTCTTAATGGCAGCGATATTATAACCTTCAGAGATATAATCTTTGATTTCAAGCAGACGATCCATGTCATTCAAGGAATACATGCGACGGTTCCCTTCGTTTCGATCAGGTTTAATCAACTCTTGATCTTCATAATAACGAATCTGACGCGCCGATAAATCGGTCAACTTCATAACACTGCCGATAGGAAAAACAGCCATATTTCGGCGAAATTCTTTTTCCTTCATTTACAATTTCCTTCTTTCTGTCTATTATAGTCTAAAAAAAGACAAACGTCAATTGATAATGTTATAAAATGTAACATTATTTTTCTTTTTTCTCTAAAAAGAGACGAATGCGGTCAATATCGTAATTCACTAGAATTGCGACAAAAACCCCCATAAAAGTTTCAAACACACGCGCAAACACGTACAAAATCGTCTCTCCAGTCGGAATTGATAGAGTAATAATTAACATAGCTGCTACACCACCGATAACACCTGCTTTATTATTCATGGCTACATTTGTCATAATGGTTAACATGGTGCAAATTGGAACCACAACCAAGATCACCCAAAAGGCTTCGTGGAAAACGGTATTTAATAGGAAGAAGACCAGAGCATAAAGGCCACCGATACTATTTCCTAGAATACGCGACGTCCCAAAATGAACACTCTTATCAAAACTCTCCCTCAGGCTAAAAACGGCTGTCAAAGCACCGATTTGAAGACCTTTCCAGCCAAAAAAGCCAAAAATAAAGAGAACTAGAAAAACAGCAATACCTGTTTTAAAGGTTCGCATACCAAGTTTGAACTGGGATTTATCGAATTTATATTTTTTAAAATAACTCATAATCTCAACTTTCTATTTCCATTTTATCATAAATTAGTGATTTTTATGAGCAATAGTTGAGAGGAAGCGTTTTTATTTTAAGCAAAAGAAAAGAGGAACTTTCATCCCTCTCTTCTTTGATTCATTTAGTTAATCTTATTTTTCAGTCAAGGCTGCAAGTCCTGGAAGAACTTTACCTTCAAGAAGCTCCATTGAAGCTCCACCACCGCGTCACAAATACCTCCACTAACACAAAAAGGTGACATAGCCACCTTTTTGTTAACGTTTCAGTTTTGTTCCTTTTTCTACAAAATCAGGATTTTGTAGAGACTAACGGGCTGAAATTATTTTTCAGTCAAGGCTGCAAGTCCTGGCAATACTTTACCTTCAAGAAGTTCCATTGAGGCACCTCCGCCCGTACTAATCCATGAGAATTTGTCTGCACGGCCAAGGTTAATCGCTGCGGCAGCCGAGTCACCACCACCGATGATTGATTTAACACCTGGTTGTTTCACGATAGCGTCCATCACACCGATTGTACCAGCTTGGAAGTCAGGGTTTTCAAATACACCCATAGGTCCGTTCCATACAACTGTTTTGGCACCAGTCAAAGCTTCGTCAAATTTAGCGATAGATTTTGGACCGATGTCAAGACCAAGGAAGCCTTCAGAAACTGCTTCACCTTCAGTGTCACGCACTTCAGTGTAACCAGCAAATGCGTTAGCTTCTTTTGAGTCAACTGGCAAGATCAATTTACCGTTTGCTTTTTCAAGAAGAGCTTTCGCAACATCCAATTTGTCTTCTTCTACAAGTGAGTTACCGATTTCGATACCTTGAGCTTTGTAGAATGTGTAAGTCATACCACCACCGATAAGGACTTTATCAGCTTTTTCAAGCAAGTTTTCGATAACACCGATCTTGTCTGAAACTTTTGAACCACCAAGGATAGCTACGAATGGACGTTCTGGAGCTTCAACTGCTTCTTGGATGTAGGCAATTTCGTTTTCAAGAAGGAAACCAGCAACTGCTTTTTCAACGTTTGCTGAGATACCAACGTTAGATGCGTGTGCACGGTGAGCTGTACCGAATGCATCGTTTACGAAGATACCATCTCCAAGTGATGCCCAGTATTTACCAAGTTCAGGATCGTTTTTAGATTCTTTCTTGCCGTCAACATCTTCGTAACGAGTGTTTTCAACCAAGAGAACTTGTCCATCTTCAAGAGCGTTGATAGCTGCTTCCAATTCAGCACCACGAGTTACACCTGGGAACACAACATCTTGACCAAGTTTTGCTGCCAAGTCTGCTGCTACAGGAGCAAGTGATTTACCAGCTTTATCAGCTTCTTCTTTCACACGTCCAAGGTGAGAGAAAAGAATTGCACGTCCACCTTGTTCGATGATGTACTTAATAGTTGGAAGAGCTGCTGTGATACGGTTGTCGTTAGTGATTACGCCATCTTTCAATGGTACGTTGAAGTCAACACGAACGAGGACTTTTTTACCTTTCAAGTCAACGTCTTTAACAGTAAGTTTTGCCATGTTACAAAAACCCCTTTATTTATTTTATTCGAAACTATTATATCACACTTTGGAAATATAAGGAAAGATTTCACAAGATTTTTCGATATTTAATCTTCATGTCATGTTAGAGTGTATTATTTTTAACGAATTTTCTTTCTAAAATTTCATCTAAAGACTTGTTAGATTTACTTTTATCCTTTAAAATAGAATAGGAGAAATTCCGTTATTATTTTTCGGAGGAAAAAGAAATGTCCATTAATTGGCAGGAAATTTTATTTCACTTTTTAGGTGGTCTGGGACTATTCTTATATAGTATCAAGACCATGGGAGACGGTTTGCAACAAGCTGCTGGAGATCGCCTTCGTTTTTACATTGACAAGTACACCAGCAATCCCTTTTTAGGTGTTCTAGTCGGGATTGTCGTAACTGCCCTGATTCAGTCAAGTACAGGGGTTACAGTTATCACTGTTGGACTGGTCAGTGCTAGTCTTCTCACTCTTAGACAGGCTATCGGAATTATCATGGGAGCCAACATCGGAACCACCGTTACTTCCTTTATCATCGGTTTCAAACTTGGCGAGTATGCTTTACCCCTGATTTTCCTTGGAACCATGTTCCTATTTTTTACAAAAAATAGAACAGCAAACAATATCGGTCGCATCCTATTTGGTGTAGGGGGAATCTTCTACGCCCTCAACCTCATCAGTGCTGGTATGAGCCCTCTTAAAGATTTACCGCAATTCAAGGAATATATGGTAATCTTGGGACAAAACCCTATTTTAGGAGTTTTTGCTGGAGCAGTGATTACCGTTCTCATCCAAGCTTCTTCTGCGACAATCGGGATCTTGCAAGGTCTCTATGCAGGTGGCTTCCTTGACCTTAATGGTTCTCTACCAGTTCTATTCGGGGATAATATCGGAACAACCCTAACCGTTATCATCGCGGCAGCAGGAGCCAATGTCTCTGCGAAACGCGTTGCTGCAACCCACGTTACCTTTAACGTTTTAGGAACTATTCTTTGCTTAATCTTCTTAGGCCCCTTCACTGCTATGATTGAGTACTTCCAAGCACTCCTTCACCTATCACCTGAGATGACTATCGCCTTCTCGCACGGTGCCTTTAACGTAAGCAACACCATCGTACAATTTCCCTTCATCGGAGCCTTGGCTTTCTTTGTAACTAAGCTCATCCCTGGTGAAGATGAAGTTGTGAAGTACGAGCCGCTTTACCTTGATGAGCATTTGATTAAACAAGCTCCATCAATCGCTCTCGGAAATGCGAAAAAAGAACTCCTTCACTTAGGAAATTATGCTTCTAAAGCCTTTGACCTTTCTTACAACTACATCATTGACCTTAATGAAAAGGTTGCTGAAAAAGGCCACAAGACAGAAGAAGCCATCAATACCATTGATGAAAAATTGACTCGTTACCTGATTACTCTTTCAAGCGAGGCTCTTAGCCAGAAAGAAAGTGAAGTGCTGACCAACATCCTTGATTCATCCCGCGATTTGGAACGGATTGGGGACCACGCAGAAGCGCTAATCAATCTGACTGACTACCTTCAACGTAAAAATGTTGAGTTCTCTGAAGCTGCTTTGCAGGAATTGGCTGATATCTATCAAAAAACTACTGGCTTTATCAAGGATGCCCTTGATAGCGTGGAAAACAATGATATCGAAAAAGCTCAAAGTCTGATTGAACGCCATAAAGAAATCAACAATATAGAACGTGTTCTCAGAAAGACCCATATCAAACGCCTCAACAAGGGCGAGTGTTCAACACAAGCTGGGGTCAACTTTATCGACATTGTTTCCCACTACACTCGTGTGTCTGACCATGCTATGAATTTAGCTGAAAAGGTCATTGCTGAACAAATCTAATACTCTTCGAAAATCTCTTCAAACCACGTCAACGTCGCCTTGCCGTACTCAAGTACAGCCTGCGGCTAGTTTCCTAGTTTGCTCTTTGATTTTCATTGAGTATAAGTACCAAGAAGCTATCCTAAATGGGATGGCTTTTTATTCTCCTAATCAAGAATAGCTTTTCTGCCATATAAAAAAATGCTTTGATCCGCAATGGAATCAAAGCATTTTAAAGAGTTCGCCAAACATAAGCGCAGAAGCCGCAGTTCCTCTGTACTTGGCTTCTTCTCTTTTGATAAAGCGAGCCAAGTTTATCAATTCAGGTGCTGGGTGTTTGGGATTTAGGAGCAATTCATGATTGACCAGACCTGAGAGACGAACTGCCAGCAATTGCTCATTTGTAGTAGGCAGTTTTTTAGCAGTCTCTATTAGAGCAGCAACTAAATCTTCACTCAAATCATGTCGAGCATGATTGTAAAGATCTTTTACAAGGCTTTCTAGGTTTGGTTCTACCATCCCTACCACCTCCCTTATGTTTAATAATTTTTAATCAAATCAACCGTTGAACGATCCAACTTTTTCACCAAGGCTTGCAAGAAAGCTTGAGCTTCTAAGAAGTCATCCATAGCGTAGAGGGTTTGATGAGAATGGATATAACGAGCGCAAACACCGATTGTTGTTGATGGGACACCACCATTTTTCAGATGGGCTGCGCCAGCGTCTGTTCCGCCTTTACCACAGTAGTATTGGTACTTGATACCAGCTTCTTCAGCAGTTGTCAAAAGGAAATCCTTCATACCTGGGAGAAGCAAGTGACCTGGGTCGTAGAAACGAATCAAGGTTCCATCCCCAATCTTGCCTTGACCACCGTAGACATCACCTGCTGGTGAGCAATCAACTGCTAGGAAGACTTCTGGATCAAACTTGGTTGTAGATGTATGAGCACCACGAAGACCAACTTCTTCTTGGACGTTAGAGCCAAGATAGAGTTCATTTCCGAGTTTTTGACCTGACAGAGCTTCCGCCAACTCGCTCACCATGAGCACACCATAGCGGTTGTCCCAAGCTTTTGAGATGATATTTTTTTCATTTGCTGTCAAGATTGCAGAACTATCTGGTACGATGGTATCACCAGGACGGATACCAAAGCTTTCTGCCTCAACCTTGTCCGCAAAACCACCATCAAAAATAATATCTGAAATAGCTGGCATGGTTGGTCCACCTGTTCCACGTGTCAAATGTGGAGGGACAGAGCCTGAGATCACAGGGATTTCACGACCATCACGAGTCAAGAGTTTGAAACGTTGGCTGCTGACTACCATGGGGTTCCACCCACCGATTTCTACGACACGGAAGGTACCATCTGGCTTGATTTCGCTGACCATAAAACCAACTTCATCCATGTGAGAAGCGACCAAGACACGCGGTGCATCTGCAGCTTCTGAATGTTTAATTCCGAAAATACCACCCAAGCCATCTGTCACCACTTCATCCACGTGCGGTGTCAACTTTTCACGAAGATAAGCACGGACAGGCGCTTCATGACCTGAGATCGCAGCAAGTTCTGTTACTTCTTTGATTTTTGAAAATAATGTTGTCATTTCAGTTCCTTCTTTCTTTCATCCATTTTACCACTTTTTATAGGAGAAGGGTAGTGGGAAGGTGGATTTCTAAATTAGTATCTTAGTCTGCTTTCTATAAATCATATCTTATTTTCTAAGTAGAAAAAACAGTATTCCCTTGTATACGAGGGAAGGTCTAAAAAAACTATAAAAAATATTTGACAAACAATTATATATATGATAATATCAATATAAGGAGGACTTAGATATGAACATACTATTGGTAAACGGATATCAGAAACATGATTTCTGTAAAGGGGAACTTAACTTTAGCTTATACAATATTTTTTTAAATAAATTGCGGCACCATCATAATGTACAGCTATCCTCAGTAGAATCATATAATGTTACTGATGAAAGAAATAAATTTTTATGGGCTGACCTAATTATTTTTCAATTCCCAATTTATTGGTTTAATGTTCCAGGAAAATTAAAATTGTATCTTGATAATGTATTTGAATATGGGCAGTTTTACTCATTTGCTGATAAATATGGAACTGGTGGACTCATGAAAGGGAAAGAATATATTATATCTTCAACATGGAACGCACCAGAATATACTTTTAATGATATCAATGAATTTTTTAATGGTAAAAGCGTAGACGAAATTCTAATATCATTTCATAAAGCAATGGAGTTTTGCGGATTTACACAAAGAGAAACTTTATCATTTCATAATGTAGTAAAGGAACCTAACTTTGAACAATACAAAACAAAACTAGAACAATACATAGATGACAAGATTAACAAATAACTAGTTTTAATATTAAAAAGGTGAAAATGTTAACAATATTCAACTTTAAAAATAAATTAAGTATTCCTGAACAATTAAATCTGTTAAAACTTTTCAATAAAGGAAATGTTAAAACAGATTTAATTATTTCACCAATAATGCCTGTTAACGATAATGAATATTCTTTTTCAATTGCTTCGCAAAATATTGCTATCAAGGGGCGAAATGTTGGTGATTTAACTTGTGAACATCTCAATTACTATAATATAAAATATGCATTTATCGGCCATCTAGAACGTCAAAAATTCTTAAATGAAACTAAAGATATCATTCGTTCAAAAATAAAACAGACATTGGTTGGAAATATAACTCCTATTATTTGTTTTGGCAAAAATAAAAATTATATTGCTGAAATACATCAACTTTTATCAGGAATTCAATTTCAAGGTAAAGAAATTATTTTAGCATATGAGATTTTAAGTGCAACATTGAGTGGGAAAAAGGACTACAGTTTAGAAGAAATTTCTAATCATTTAACTATGCTAAAAAGGTATCTGTTCTTATCTAGTCAAATATATAATTTTAAATATAAATTAATATTTGGAGGAGGTTTACAGTGCGAAGATATCCCTAAAATTATTAAATTAGGATTCGATGGAGTATTGATTGGAGATAGAATAAATACCTTATTAGAAGTATTTAATTCCTTAAATCAATAGGAATTTTTAAACCAGTATAAACTTAGAAAGATGTAAAAATCATGACCAAAACAATTCTTGTTACAGGTGGGGCTGGCTACATTGGCTCCCATACCGTTAAAGCTCTTTTAAATGCAGGCTATCAGGTGCATGTCCTCGATAATCTCTCTACAGGAAATCGTTCGGCTGTGGATAGTCGTGCTAGCTTTAAACAACTGGATGTTTATGATGCTAGTGCCCTAAGAGCTTACTTAGAAGAAAATCAAATTGATGCTGTTCTCCATTGTGCAGGTGAAATTGTTGTGAGCGAAAGTATTGAAAACCCAAGTAAATACTTCACTGCCAATGTTGCTGGTATGAACCAAGTTCTCAAAGTCTTATCTGAAGTTGGCATTCAAAAAATCATGTTCTCTTCGACTGCTTCTCTCTATGGTAATAACTGTATTGACAAGCCAGCAACTGAAGATACCCTGCTCGACCCTGTCAACCCTTATGCAGAAACAAAACTGATGGGTGAACGAATGATTTACTGGATGGCCAATCGCTACGATTGGAAATATGTTATTTTCCGTTACTTTAATGTAGCTGGGGCTGAAATGGATGCTTCAAACGGTCTGCGAGTGAAAAATCCAACTCACATCATTCCTAACATCAACAAGACTGCATTGGGACAAAATGATAGCCTCAAAATATTTGGAGATGACTACGATACACGTGACGGTTCATGTATTCGGGATTACATTCATGTCTTGGACCTTGCACAGGCACATGTTAAAGGGATGAATTACCTCTTCCAAGAAGACAGTTCTTCTCAAATCTTTAACTTAGGAACTGAAAAAGGCTATACTGTCAAAGAAATCTTTAAAACTGCTGAAGAATTACTGGATCAAAAAATCCCACACGAGATTGTTGCTCGTCGTGCTGGTGACCCAGCTAGCGTCCTAGCAGACGCATCAAAAGCTAAACAATATCTTGATTGGAAGGCTAGCTACTCCCTCGAAGATATTATTTTATCGGATTATCATTGGCGTGTTAAAGAAGGTAAAAACATTTTGGAATAGGAAAACAGAGGAGAAGGTCCTGGTGCTCTCTCCTTGTTTTATTTATTAAATTGTCAGAAAATTTATTGACAGATTAAAAATTTCGTGTTACATTTATATCTGAAGGTATCTTTCGATACCAAATCTACATGAAAGGGCGGGGTATGAAACTTTCTCATTATTTAATTGGCTTACTTCTACTCCTAGTCTTTCTCTCCATTAGCATTGGAACCAGTGATTTTTCATGGGAAAAGCTCTTTACTTTCGACCAGCAGACCTGGCTTCTCTTTCAAGAGTCCCGTCTCCCAAGAACCATCAGCATTCTCCTGACTGCCTCTAGTATGAGTATGGCAGGACTGCTCATGCAGACTATCACTCAAAATCAGTTTGCTGCTCCGAGTACAGTTGGAACCACTGAAGCTGCCAAACTGGGAATGGTACTGAGCCTCTTTGTCTTTCCGTCTGCTAGTCTGACCCAAAAGATGGTCTTTGCTTTTGTTTCATCCATCGTATTTACCCTCTTCTTCCTAGCCTTTATGACCATTTTTACTGTAAAGGAAAGGTGGATGCTACCCTTGATTGGGATCATCTATAGCGGGATTATCGGCTCTGTCACAGAAGTTATCGCCTACCGTTTCAATCTGGTTCAGAGTATGACAGCTTGGACCCAGGGCTCCTTCTCCATGATTCAGACCCATCAGTATGAGTGGCTCTTCTTAGGTCTCATTATCCTAATAGCCGTTTGGAAATTATCCCAAACCTTTACCATCATGAATTTAGGAAAAGAAACCAGTGAAAGTTTGGGGATTTCCTACTCCCTACTTGAAAAACTAGCTCTCTTTCTGGTGGCCCTAACGACAAGTGTCACTATGATTACCGTGGGTGGCTTACCATTTCTCGGGGTCATTGTTCCCAATCTTGTTCGCAAGCGCTATGGAGATAATCTAAGTCAGACCAAACTCATCGTCGCACTGGTCGGTGCCAATCTAGTTCTGGCCTGCGACATCCTATCCCGAGTTCTGATTCGGCCCTATGAGCTGTCTGTCAGTCTTCTACTAGGAATCATTGGTAGCCTCGTCTTTATCCTACTTCTTTGGAGAGGGGGACGAAAAGATGCAGTCTAAAAGCAAACATACTAAGCTCTTCTGGATTCTCATTATTCTTGCCATCGGAGCTTGTCTCCTCTACTTTTGGCCCATCACTCACTTGTCAGCCTTTGCTTGGAAGTTGCGTTCCCAAAAGATTATCGTTTATCTCTTGGTAGCCATCGCGACTGGGATTTCGACCATTAGTTTTCAAACCCTGACGGAAAATCGCTTTCTGACGCCAAGTATTTTAGGAATCGAATCCTTCTATGTTTTGCTACAAACCCTGCTACTTGTTTTTGAAAGCAAGTTTCTTCAACTTGGCAAGTCCCCTATCTTAGAATTCCTAGTCTTGCTTCTGCTTCAATCCCTCTTCTTTCTCGCCTTACAAGGCTACTTGAAGACACTGATGAAGCAAGACCTGGTCTTCATCCTGCTGATTTGTCTAGCCCTCGGAAGTCTCTTTCGAAATATCAGTACTTTCCTTCAGGTCCTGATGGATCCAAATGAATACGATAAACTGCAAAACAGTCTCTTCGCCTCTTTTCAGCATCTCAACACTCCCATCCTAGCCATCGCTTCTCTGATTATCCTTGCTTTGACCATCTTTTTCTTTCGAAAAGCAGTCGTTCTGGATGTCTTGCACCTGCAAAGAGAAACAGCTCAGATATTGGGACTAGACGTTGAAAAAGAACAGAGAGAGCTCCTCTGGGGTATCGTGCTTTTGACCTCAACTGCCACTGCCTTGGTAGGACCTATGGCCTTCTTCGGCTTTATGCTGGCTAACCTCACCTACCTAATCGTCAAAGACTATCGACACAAGTTACTCTTTATCGTAGCCATTCTGGTTGGATTTATTAGTTTGACCTTGGGGCAAGCCCTGATTGAACGAGTCTTTGCACTGGAAATTCGCATCGGCATGATCATCGAAAGTGTGGGTGGTTTCTTATTCTTTATCTTACTCTACAGGAGGGCACGTCGGTGAAACTGGAAAACATTGACAAATCCATTCAAAAACAGGATATTTTGCAAGGTATTTCACTTGAAGTCAGTCCTCAGAAACTGACAGCCTTCATTGGTCCAAATGGTGCTGGAAAATCGACTCTCCTCTCCATCATGAGCAGACTGACCAAGAAGGATCATGGAATCCTCAGTATCAAAGGCCGTGAAATCGAAAGTTGGAATTCGCAAGAACTGGCCCAAGAACTAACCATCCTAAAACAGAAAATCAATTACCAAGCCAAATTGACTGTTGAAGAACTGGTCAGTTTTGGACGTTTTCCCTACAGCCGAGGTCGACTGAGATCAGAAGACTGGGAAAAAATCCGAGAAACTCTGGACTATCTGGAATTGACAGACTTAAAAGATCGCTACATCGATAGCCTGTCTGGGGGACAACTCCAGCGCGTCTTTATCGCTATGGTACTGGCCCAGGATACGGACTTTATCTTACTAGACGAACCGCTCAACAATCTTGATATCAAGCAAAGCGTTAGCATGATGCAAATTCTTCGGAGACTGGTGGAGGAACTCGGCAAGACCATTATCATCGTCCTCCACGATATCAACATGGCTAGTCAGTATGCAGATGAGATTGTCGCCTTCAAGGATGGTCAAGTCTTTAGCAAGGGAAGGACCGATCAAATCATGCAGACTGACCTACTCAGTCAACTTTATGAGATTCCCATCACACTGGCGGATATCAATGGCAAAAAGATCTGTATCTATAGCTAGTAACATAGAAGCTCAAGTTAGAGAACCTTCAGTCTCTTAGTCAATAAGACCAAGAGACTCCCTAAATCGTTATCACATTTTAAAAAGGAGAAATCATGAAAACATCCCTTAAACTTTACCTTACTGCCCTAGTGGCCAGCTTCTTGCTCCTACTTGGTGCATGTAGTACAAACTCAAGCACTAGTAAGACGGAGTCAAGTAGCTCTGCTCCAACAGAGGTAACCATTAAAAGTTCACTAGACGAAGTCAAACTTTCAAAAGTTCCTGAAAAAATTGTTACCTTTGACCTCGGCGCTGCGGATACTATTCGTGCTCTAGGATTTGAAAAAAATATCGTTGGAATGCCTACAAAAACAGTACCAACCTATCTCAAAGACCTAGCTGGAAAAGTTAAAAATGTTGGTTCTATGGTTGAGCCAGACTTAGAAGCCATCGCCGCCCTTGAGCCTGATTTGATTATTGCTTCCCTACGTACACAAAAATTCGTAGATAAATTCAAAGAAATCGCTCCGACTGTTCTCTTCCAAGCAAGTAAGGACGACTACTGGACTTCTACCAAGGCTAATATCGAATCCTTAGCAAGCGCCTTCGGCGAAACGAGTACACAGAAAGCCAAGGAAGAATTGGCCAATCTAGACAAGAGCATCCAAGAAGTCGCTACTAAAAACGAAAGTTCTGACAAAAAAGCCCTTGCCATCCTCCTCAATGAAGGAAAAATGGCTGCCTTTGGTGCCCAATCTCGTTTCTCTTTCTTGTATCAAACCTTGAAATTCAAGCCAACTGATACTCAATTTGAAGATTCTCGCCACGGACAAGAAGTCAGCTTTGAAAGTGTCAAAGAAATCAATCCTGACATCCTCTTTGTTATCAACCGTACCCTTGCCATCGGTGGTGACAACTCAAGCAATGATGGCGTCCTAGAAAATGCCCTTATCGCTGAAACTCCTGCCGCTAAAAATGGTAAGATTATCCAACTAACACCAGACCTCTGGTATCTAAGCGGAGGCGGTCTTGAATCAACAAAACTCATGATTGAAGACACACAAAAAGCCTTGAAATAAGCAAGAAAACCCAACATCAGGTGATGCTGGGTTATTTTTTTTCTTGATTCCGTTTGAGTGAAAAATGATCTGGGACGGGGTCCTTACCTGTTTTCGACCAGGGATGGCAACGTAAAATCCGAGCCAAGCCCATCAAGACACCCTTGAAGCCATGTTTTTCAATAGCCTGAATCATGTAGTTGGAACAAGTCGGCTCAAAGCGACAAGAGGGTGGAAAGGCTGGTGAGATAAACCGTTGGTAAAAGCGCACAGGCGCTATTAAAATTCGTTTCATTATTTCTTGGTTACAGCCATGGTGTGTAGTTGGCTGATTTCTTTTTTATTAAGACGACGGGATTCTCCTGGACGGAGTCCTGTCAAGTCTAGATGTCCAAAACGAGTCCGTGACAACTTGTCCACTTGGAGACCGACAGCTTCAAACATCTTTTTAACCTGGTGGTTACGCCCTTCATGGATAGTCAACTGCACCACAGAGCGGTTTTTGACTGGATCCACTTTGAGAATCTCATAGACAGCCGGCTTGGTTTTCTTACCATCAATCTCAAGTCCACGAGTCAAGGGGCGGAGATTGTCCTTATTGGCCACACCTTTAACACGCGCGACATAAACCTTGTCAATCTCATTACGAGGGTGAATCATTTCATCCGTAAAATCCCCATCATTGGTCAAAATCAAGACTCCTGATGTATCCCAATCCAAACGACCTACAGGGTAGATGCGCTCCTTCACGTTGGGCAAGAGGTCGACAACCGTCTTGCGGCCCTTGTCATCTGTCACACTGGAAATGACACCTCGTGGTTTGTTAAGCAGATAGTAGACCTTTTCTTCGTTGTAGATAGGTTGACCTTCCACTTCGACCTTGTCGCCTGACTTGATAGTGGTTGCTAGTTCACGTACCACTTGGCCGTTAACCGTCACCAAACCTTGCTTGATCAACTCTTCTGCTTTTCTCCTACTGGCCACACCTGCGTGGGCAATATACTTATTGATTCTCATCTTCTTCTATCCTTTCACCAAATAATTGGCTTTCTTGGGCTTGAATCTCAAGCTCATCAATCACTGGTAATTCTTCTAAATGGTTTATCCCCATGTAATCTAGGAAATAATCCGTAGTCACATAGAGGTTGGGGCGTCCCAACACTTCTTTTTTCCCGTCTTCTCGTATCAAGTCAAAGGCCTGCAACTTTGCCAAGGCCCCACTCGAGTTGACTCCACGGATGGCATCAATCTCTATCCGTGTGATGGGCTGTTTGTAGGCAATGATGGACAAGGTCTCAAGGGCAGCCCGTGACAAGCTCTGGTTGATAGGTGCCTTGGAGTATTCCTTTAAAATCGCTGCAAATTGAGGCTTGGTCACCAATCTGTAAGCCGTACCTGTCTCAATCAGAGCCAAACTGGAATCTGGGTCATTTTCATACTTCTGGACTAACTTTTCTATACTCTGTTGGATGCCTGTCGGTGGCAGAGAGAGGAGTTCAGCTAACTGGCGGACCCTAATCCCATCTTCACCCGCTACAAACAAGAGCGCTTCTATTTTTGCTAAAGTACTCATCTTTCCTCTCTATCAAGTCTAGCTTTGTGCCACTTGACTTTCTTCCTTCTTTTCCATGAGATAGATGTCTCCGAAACTCTCCTCTTGCACAAGAATCAGCTCCTGGGTTTTGATTAACTCTAGGGTTGCCAAAAAGAGGGTAATGACCTCTTGGACATTCTGGGCTTCCTTGAATAAATCCTGCAAGCGCAACTGGTCTCGTCCAGTCAAGGACTCTTTTACGATGACCATCATGTCCTCAATCTTATACTCATCTCGCAAGATAGTCGTATGATTCTGTGCAAACTCCTCTTTTTTCTTGGCTAGGATATTTGAAAAAGCCAAAAAAAGGTCAATGGTCGTCTTGTCATGCACGAGCTCCGCATCTTCGTAAATCAACTCAGTCGGCGCTTTAGAATAGTGCTGTGCCCGTTCTTGGTGCTTAGCTTCCAAGTGTTCCCCCAAGAGCTTGAACTTGCGGTATTCTTCGATTTGAGAGAGAAGATCCTGCTCCAGGTCATCCTCCAAGTCTGTCACTTCGGCTACCTTTGGAAGAAGCTTACTGCTCTTGATCAGCATGAGCTGACTGGCCATAACCATATACTCACCCGTCACTTCCAGACGCATGGCCTGCAGGGTTGAGACATAGGCTAGATACTGTTCGATAACTTCCGTAATGGGCACATCGTAGATATCCATCTGGTACTTAGAAACCAGGTGCAAGAGCAAGTCCAGGGGCCCTTCAAAATCTTTTAATTTAATATCCATTATCTATATTTTTCTAAGGTCAGGACTGTTTTTAATCCTAATTTTTTTGCAATTTCGTACAAATCGACCTTGTTTTCTATCTGTCTGAGAATGAACTGTTCTCGTAGAGCTTGAGCTGATAAGGTTGAGAAACCTTTCTCCTTGACAAAGGACTCTAGCTGACGGAAGGCCCACTGACGAGAATAGGCTTTCCCTGCCCTTTCAAAAAGATAGGTCTGCCCCATCAAGGGTTCCAATTCTGAAAGCAAGGTCGTGGGAATGGTGACAATCCTCTGTTGGGAAGCCTTGTTAATTCGCAACACCTGAAAATCCAGATTAATATCCGCAACCTTGAGGGCTAAAATCTCACTCGGCAAGAGCCCTATTTCCAAGATAAGAAGTGCCAGCAAGCGTCCTTCTGTATAATTACTTTCCTGCCAAAAAGAGTCTAAGTCTAGAATCTCTGGTTTTTCAGTCTTCTTTTCAGCTTGCTTGGCTAATTCCAAACGATAAAAGCTGTCCACTTCTCCTTTTTGATAGAGAAAGTAGAGAAATTGGTTACAGGCCGAAATCTTCCGCTTCTGGGCACTGATTTTTAGATTAGCTAGCTGGGCTTGGTAAATCTTGAGACTAGTCTCAGAAATCCGCTCGCCTACCAAATCTAAAAATTGTTCCAGATCATACTTATAGGACTGCTTGGAATTGGCAGACAAGCCCTGCTTTTCCTCTAAAAAGTCTGAAATTCTGTCTCTCATTTGCATCGAATCTCATATTCCTTACTAAAGTCATGCAAGAGGGCATTGACTGCCTTGAGGATAGACTTGCGCGTGATAATCCCTTGGAAAATCCCTGACGCATCCACAACTGGCAAGAAAGACTCATCTACCAGCTTGTGCAAGACCTCTGTAATGGTAAAATCTGGCGAAACAACCGCTACGTCCCTTTTCGTCATATGAACAATGTCCGTATCCGCCATGATTTCTTGACTCAAGTCATGCTCCATCTGATAAGCCATAATATCTCTGAGCCCAATCGTCCCAACAAACTGTTTTTCATCTGTCACAACGGGAACACGGGTATAGGTCATCTGACTGAGCAAGAGGGTCGCATGATCTGCATTGTGGGTATCAATCAACACAGCTAGATTTTCAGCAGGGGTCAAAAAAGTTTCCTCTTGGCCTAGCAAGAAAGTCTCAAATTCCTTGGCAATCATCGGCTAAACTCCTTGGACAAGCCTGGATACACCTCGTGGTTTCGTGTCAAAAAGTCCACTTTGAAATAGCTATCATCAATCTCCACACGAGCATAGAGACATTCTCTGATAGTCCCACGTGGTTGACTGATAGAACCTGGATTTAGAAAAAGAGTCTTTCCTTCCATCCAAGCATTTGGCACATGCAAGTGACCATAGAGGCAGATAGCTGCCTCTTCTTCCTGAGCCCAGTAGTCCAACTTTTGAAAGTTGAAATTAATGTCAAACAGGTGTCCATGGGTTTGGATAATCTTGGTTGAACCAAGCTCAGTCACCAAACGTTCTGGGTAGCCGGCGTAGAAGTCCATGTTCCCTTTAACGACATGGATGCCCTCCCAAAGGGGAGAATCAGGGCGCAATTCAGAATCTCCGTTATGAAAAACGGCGTCAACTTTGCCCACATAGCGATCACGGATTTCTTCCACAATCAAGCTATCGCCATGGGAATCGCTCATTACAATGATGGTTTGCTTTGCCATGATGGAAATACCTCCAAAAGTTTCTTAACGGCTAAGGCTCGGTGAGATTGGCTATTTTTTTCTTCCAGAGTTAATTCGGCTGATGATTTGCCTGTCTCTCCTACAAGGAAGAGGGGATCGTAGCCAAAGCCATTTTCACCCTTAGGTTCAAAGTTAATGTAGCCAGGCCAGTCTGCTTCAACAACCAAGCTTTCCTTGTTTGGGCTGGCTACGACTAGAGTTGTATGGAATTGAGCCGAGCGGTCCTTGAGTTCAAAGACCATGGCCAATTCGTGCAAGAGTTTAGCATTGTTTTCACGGTCAGTAGCTCCCACTCCTGCGAAACGAGCTGACCAGACACCTGGCAAGCCGCCTAGGACATCTACTTTGAGACCAGAATCATCTGCCAGAACCATCTTGCCCGTTAATTGAGAAATAGTTTCTGCCTTGAGACGGGCATTTTCTTCGAAGGTCATGCCTGTTTCAGCTACTTCAGGCAGGTCAGGATAGTCATTAAGATTTTCCACATCGTATCCTAACTTATCAAAGATAGCTCGGAACTCTTTGGTCTTGCCTTCGTTTCGAGTCGCAATCAATAAGGTTTCTCTGACCTTGCTTGTCTCAAAGAAATCATGAACATTGACCCCTTCTTTAGGCAATGCTACATGCAGGAGTTGCCCATTTTCAATCAAGAGAAAAGCTCCCTGACGTTGGATGACTTCCAGATTTCGTCCCATTTCTTGGTTGAGGATATCTACCACAAAAGACAATAAACGGTAGAGAGAACCATAGCGTAAAACAATCACAGAAATAGGAAAACCTTGTTCCTCATCTCGAAATCTTTGGGCAAACTCAAATAGAGGAAAATCCAAGTCTTCATCAGTCAATGTCCGGACACCACCAAAAATACTATATGAGCCGACATACCAGTCCTGGTCATCCTTGTATTCATAAATTTTATTTGTCATAATTCTACATGCTCCACATGAATCTCTTTTTCAAGCCATTCTTCACCAATTTGTGCAAAACTTTGGCTGCTGGCTGTTGTGTAAAAACGGTGATTAAGTGGTCCATCATCGCGACCACGATTGATTTCAAAATAATTGAGTAAAACCGAGATATCCCGTACGCACTCTGCCCCACTATCGATGAGCTGAACTTTTGGTCCCATGACATTTTGAATAATGGGTCTAAGAAGCGGATAATGGGTACAACCCAAAATCAAACTATCCACCTTGCCGACCAAGGGACGCAGGGTTTCATAGACTACTTTCTTGGTGACACTGGTTGACAGGGCCCCAGACTCCACCAAGGGAGCAAACTTGGGACAGGCCAAACTCTCCACCTGTAAGTCCGGATCCAGATCATGGATTTTCTGACGATAGATGTCTGATTGTACCGTCATGGGTGTTCCAATGACCCCGATTTTCCCACCTTGGCTGGACTTGATAGCTGCCGAAGCTCCTGGCAAAATCACACCTAGGACGGGAATATCTAGTTGAGCCTTGATTTCTTCCCAGACGACCGCAGTCGCAGTATTACAAGCAATGACAATCATCTTGACATCCTTGGTCAAGAGAAAGTTGACCAACTGCCAAGTATATTCACGAATTTGCTCAGCAGGACGGGGACCATAGGGCGCCCGCGCCGAATCTCCAATATAGACGATTTCTTCATGGGGAAGCTGGCGCATGAGCTCCCGCACAACGGTCAAGCCCCCGACACCCGAATCCAAAAAACCAATTGGTCGATTATCCATACAGTCTTCTTTCTAGTCTTCTTTCTGATTGATAGTTCATTATGATTACTTTTCTTTAAGAACTGAAAGACAGCATAATAAACGACTATCTCTCTTAATCATAATCAAATATCAATAGAATGCAAGGAAAAAGTCTCATCCCTAAACCATAGCCAACATAGTGAGAAGTCTGGAATTTTCATCCCAGACTTTTCCTTATTTATTTTTTCTTTTTATTGTTAGCAAGGGCTGCTTTTTGTTGGCGGATGATTTGGTGGTAAACTTGTTGTACCTTAGCTTCGCTTGGTTTTTGACCATTTGCACTCAAAAGAGTACGAACTGCTTCAGCATTCAAACGTGGGTTGTCAGCGAATTCTTTTTCAATTTGCTTACGAACCAAGTACATTCCTCCAAGAGCTCCTCCTAGAAAAGCTAGCACAATCAATACAATTGCTAAAAGTAAATCCATCATTTTTCTCCTGTTTCTTTTTGAGTCCCTTTCATTATACCACAAACTAGCCACCCTGACTAGTTTGTTCTACACTTTCAGGGATGGAATAGACAGCAAAAAGAACCCTACTTTTCTGAAAAAGAAGGGAACTTTTTTAGATTACAGAGTCAGTTAAGATAAGATGTCTCCCAAGCCTTAAGAGCAATACCCCATCAGCTTCTGTGTATTTCTTACTAACTGCTCCTTAAAAGCAAAACTGAAATTATAACTTTTCCAAAAACACTCTTAATCTCTTGTGGAATAATCCCACGCTATAGTTTTGTTCGTGCCTCAATCGGTGTATCATAATAACGTTTGTCTTTATCCAATGTAGCAATTTCTACCATTCTTCATCATCAAAACTATCATAATCTGGATATTGTTCTGGCGGTGTTCCGACCTCACGTACGAGATAAGCTCCTTCGTCCTCTGCCTCGATTTCTCTCAGCACTTGGCATTCGAAACGCCATTCATCACCGAAGTCGAAAATAAACTTAAATTTTTGTTTGACACTTAGGATATCCAGATAGACATTTTCCGTGTAACGTTCTTCAACATCGTCACTAACAAAGCTAAGAAAGTAAGAATCTGCATGACTCCACGCAACATTATCCATGAAAAATGCATGAGCATGATCGTTTTCAAAATCAAAACTCCATAAAATAACATCTGCTAGTTCCGCTAACGTTTTTGTTTTTGGAATCTGTATATGTCGATAGCAACCTTTTTTAAATTTGACGGAAATGATCCAAGTTTCTACAGATGTTGGCTTTTCAGCCTCTATTTCTTTTTTTACTAATTTTAAGTGTACCATCATACCTCCAATAGCGAATCGATAGGATTGCTCTTAGGAAACATTCCCTCTCAGTCATTTTAACATAAGTTTGTCTAACTGTGGTATTTGAAACTAGATAATGCTTCTGTTTTACAAGAAACACTCTAATAAAGGTAAAGTGTTCTTGTTTTTTAAGTCGTATAAATTGTCGAAGCTGTCGCAATAGTGTGTCACTGATTGGCTGTTATGGCTGCGAAGTCCTTGTCTGCGTATTACGAGGGCAAGGCTCATTATTTTTCAACTTGTCTCGGAATAACAATAAACAAAAGCCTTACTATGACTGATAAGTCCACTCCTTCTAGAAAAATTGTCAGGGACAAGATGAGCCCTAATATTTTAATGCCAATATCCCATTGCATCCAACGTTTTCGTTCTTGACTTAGCGCATGCATCTGAGCTACGTCATTCACTTCGTCCAAGGTACGATAATACCATAATACCGAAAAGGTTATGAGTAATACTCAATGAAAATCAAAGAGCAAACTAGGAAGCTAGCGCAGGTTGCTCAAAACACTGTTTTGAGGTGACAGATAGAGCTGACACGGTTTGAAGAGATTTTCGAAGAGTATTAATTTACATAGATAGCCAGTGTTTGATACGGTTTAAGTAGAATTTTCTCAGATACTTCTGCATCTTCATAGTTAGAAAGTAAAATTTGTCCATTTTGGTAGGCTTCTGGTAAGTCGATTTCCACTTCTGTGGCATAAAAGTTATTGAGCACTAGTAACTTTTGATCCTCATACTGGCGTTCAAAAGCGTAGACTTGCTGGCTATCTTCAAAGGCGGATTGGTAACTCCCTTCTGAAATGATTGGCATTTCCTTACGCAGTCGAATCAAGTCTTGATAGAAGGTGAAAATTGGACCTTGAATTTCATTTTCTACGTTGATATCTTTATAGGATTTACCAACTTTCAACCATGGAGTACCTGTTGAAAATCCTGCATTTTCTGAAGCATCCCACTGCATAGGGATTCGTGAATTATCATGTGACTTAGCCTGAATGAGCTTGAAAGCTTCTTGCTGGCTTTTCCCTTCTTTCAAGAGCATCTAATAAGCATTGAGCGATTCGACATCCACATAATCATCCATGGAATCATAGTCAGGGTCAACCATGCCAATTTCCTCACCCATGTAGATATAAGGTGTCCCACGAGAATTTCGATTTGTCGATTTTGCAAAACGTAAGAAATAAAAGACTGAAACACTAGATTTCAGCCTTTTTCTTTATCCCAAAACCAATTCATCACTGACGAGGCTTTGCCCACTATTTTTCTGGAAGAGATGCATGAGGTCTTCAACTGTCAGATGCTTTTTCTCTTCTCCTTTGACATCCACCACTATCTTACCCTGATAGAGCATAATGAGACGATTGCCGTATTCAATCGCATGGTTCATATCGTGGGTAATCATCAGAGTAGTCAACTGATGGTGCTCCACAATCTTTTGCGTCAAGTCCATCACCATTTGACTCGTTTTCGGGTCAAGTGCCGCAGTGTGTTCATCCAACAGTAAGAGCTTAGGTTTCACCAAGGCTGCCATGACTAGGGTCAAGGCCTGTCTTTGTCCTCCTGAAAGGTATTGAGTATCCACTTTCAAACGGTTTTCAAGGCCGATATTCAACTCTTTCAAGGCCTCTTGGAACTGGATTCTGTCTTTCTCCTTCACGCCCCAGCCAAGTCCTCTCTTTTGCCCACGTCTCAAGGCAATGGCCATATTCTCCTCAATCGTCAAACGAGAAGCCGTTCCCATCTTAGGATCCTGAAAAACACGGGCAATTTCCTTAGCTCTCTTTCGTACACTCAGATTTTTAATGGATTTCCCTTCCAACAAAAGGTCTCCTTCGTCTACAGATAAATTTCCAGCCAAGATATTCATCAAAGTGGATTTCCCTGCGCCATTTCCACCAATCACAGAGATAAAATCTCCCTCTTCAACCTCTAAATCTAATCCTTTGAGGACATGGTTCTCATTGACCGTCCCTGCTTCAAATGTTTTGTGAATATTTTCAAGTGTTAACAAACTTGCCATAACTTTCTCCTCCTATTCATTTCTCAGTTTCAAACCACGAATCTTTAATCTCTTTTGCAACTCTGGTGCAAATAGAACCAAGGCTAACAAAATTGCATTAAAGAGACGGACCAGGTTTTGATCTAGATTTGGAATTTCATAGATATTTAAAATAATCAAACGGTAAACAATAGCACCGATTCCGATGGATAACAAACGGCCTCCAATGGTCAAGTCGTGTATCAAGACTTCTGCAATAATGACTGCACTCAAACCAACAACGATGGTTCCTGTCCCAGAAGTTACATCAGAAAATCCATCATTTTGAGCAAATAAGGAACCACACAGAGCAATCAAACCGTTTGAAATCATGTAACCAACAATCTTCATGGTGTCTACATTGACCCCATTGGCCTCACTCATCGGAATATTGTCCCCAGTCGAACGCAAGACTAAGCCAATCTCCGTTTTCATCAAAAGGGTTAAGATTAGACAAACAAGTAAGAGACAGGACAAACTGAGTGAGAAAACAGCTTCTTCAGTTGTCAGCCCCAAGCTCGCCAACTGTTTAAAGACAGTTGAAGAATCTCCCAAGGAAAGATTGGGTACACTGCCCATAATTTTAATATTGATCGAATAAAGCCCTGTCAAGGTCACAATCCCTGTCAAGAGTGCTGGGATTTTCATCTTAGTGTGGAGCATTCCTGATACAAGACCAGCTACCATACCTGCCAGCAAAGCAAGTAGGGTCGCAATCCAAGGATTTGTCCCTGCCTGTATCTGTGATACAACGACAGCCGCCCCCAAAGGAAAGGCTCCCTCAGCTGTCATATCCGCAATATCCAAAATACGGAAAGTCAAGTAGACCCCAATAGCCATAATCGACCATAACAAACCTTCTGATAAACTAGATAGTACAAAACTCATCTTAAACCTCCCTATTCCTTGCCTTCTAACTTACTAATATCAATTCCTAGTGCATCTGACATTTCTTGATTGGTATGCAATTCCAATTTTTCAGGTAACTCAACTGCTATATTTTCTGGCTTCTCACCTTTTAAAACACGAATCAGCATGCGGGCTGTCTGTCTTCCCAATTCTTCATAATTGGTTCCGTAGTTATACAAACCACCAACAGCAATCATTTCTGTTGAACCACCAAATACTGGAACCTTGTGTTTAATAGAAACCTGCTTAACTGTTTCAATGGTTGACGAAATGATATTATCCGTTGGTACAAAAACCATATCCACTTCTGCCATCAAGCTCTCTGCTGCCGCCTTGACGTTGTTACTGTCCAAGATTGTTTTTTCAACAACGGTAAAGCCTTTTTCTTCCAGAAGGCGCTTAGCTTCATCCTTTTGGACAACTGAGTTTGGCTCGCTCTGAGTATAGAGAATTCCAATTGTTTTAGCCTTTGGCAGGACTTTCTTTATCAAATTGATTTGGGTTGAAATGGCATCTGATGACTGGTCGCTTGTCCCAGTCACATTGCCCCCAGGATGTTCTCGTGACTCAACCAACTTGGCACTGACAGGATCTGTTACAGCTGAAAAGACAACAGGTGTCGTTTGCGTCGTATTGGCCAAGCTCTGAGCAGAAGGCGTTGCGATGGCTAGAACGACATCACTAGATTCTGCTAGTTGCTGGGAAATGGTTTTTAGATTTCTTTGTTCTCCCTGTGCATTTTGCAAATCAATCTCGATATTTTTCCCTTCAACATAGCCTTGTTTGGCCAGCTCATCCACAAATCCTTCTCTAGTAGCGTCTAGGGACTGGTGGGTAATAAACTGCGAAATACCGATACGAAACACATCTTTTTTCTTATCTGCCTTCAACTGATGCAAACTGATCAGAGAGGTCAAGAGGATCCCCACTACCAAGAGGGGAGCTAGTAATTTTCGAACAACTTTCATAATGAAACTCCTTCTCAGAAAAGATAAAACAAAAAACCGCCTAGATAATATCTAAACGGATGCTTGAAATAATCTAACAAGTTACAACTTTGCTAGTCCATTTAGATATTCATCTATATGGACCACAATCAAAAATCTTAGCCACATAGATACAAACAAATTGCTTGAACTGTTTGCATCCATGGTGACATGTCTACAAACACTATCTAAAGTAGCTAAAGTAAAAGTTTTGATTCATTGTTACAGCTTGTCTTTTATTCATTTCTTTTTCTGCTTTCTTTTTTTTGATGTTTCCTATCTTACCACCTTTTTCATCAGCTGTCAAGAATATTTCAGAATTTTTTAAATTTTTTTAAAACCCCTTTCAGGTCCCTTTCAAAGTTTTTTCTATCTCTGTTTCAAACTCATAACAAAGTCCGTCTAAACTCAGAAAGTATGATGCGAAATTTCAATTTTATACATTAACACTAGTTTATAGATACATAAGTCATCTTTTTAAGAGTCAAATTAAGAGTCAAAAATTTACTTTACTTTGTTCAAAAACAATAAATTCCTTAAATTTATTTTTGAAAAGTTCAATAGCTTCCGAATTTTTTCTAGTCATTATGTAAGTAAAGGATAGTGGAATAGAAATTTCTTCTGGTATTCGAGTAGCAATATTAGGATTTAAAGTCATTTTAAGGTATAGAGGAAGATAAGAAATCCCTTGTCCCATTTCAATCAATTTCTCAGTTACTGTTATATCCTTTATAGAAACAAATTGAGATTCTGGAACAATTTCAGAAATTTCTTGTTTTACTTGTTTCCAATAAACAGGATGATTATCTGATAAAATCTTATATTTTTGAAATAACTCCACCTCAGTTAGTTGAGAATCATTTTTGGGATAAAAAAGAGCAATTTTCCCCTCACAAATTTTTTCTGAATTAATCTTTGTAGTATAAGGTTCTTCCCTAGCTATCCCAATATCAAATTGATTATTTTCAATTTCTCGAGCAATATCATTTTGTAAAACGGTAATTGAAATACCTACAGATGGTTGTTCTTCAAAAAATTCTGGAAGAAATTTCGGTAATAGATAGGTAGCTATGTAAGGTGAAACTGCAATGTTTAAATGTGTTTCCAACTTTTTATTTTTTAACTGTATTTTTTTAATTCCATCTTCATATGTAGCAATTATTTTTTTTACGATAGGGATAAATTCTCGTCCTGTTGGAGTTAGAGTTAAATTTCTTCCAACTGTTTCAAATAAATTTACTTGCAAGTGTTTTTCGAGTTTTTTTATTTGCTGGTGAAGTGTTGGTTCCGTTAAAAATAATTCTTCGCTTGCTCTATGATAATTGAGGTGTTTAGATAATACTAAGAATGTATAATACCAATCTAAATTCATTATCTCCTCTCCTTCCTAAAATAATATTTAATGAATTATTAACTTTTTCCAAATTTTAAAAAGTTAATATTTATTATATCATAGAATCAAGAATAATTTATTCGATTATATGAAAGGAGCAATATGATGAAAATTAATATACCTTTTAACCAGAACTTATTGCCTAAACGATTTGGAAAAGAAGCAGATTGTACCGACATTATTAAGGGGAATCCTATACGCTCTTTCCCCTTTGAGATTAGCGAATTACCAGAAGGGACAAAATACATAGCTATTACTTTAATTGATTATGATGCTATTCCAGTTTGTTCATTCCCTTGGATTCACTGGCTTGCTACGGATATAGAAGTCAAAAATAATACAGTCATTATTCCTGAAAATTACAGTCTAGATTACAAAGGTTCTATCACGCAAGGGAAAAATAGTTTTGCCAGTCCTCTATTAGAAACTGATTTTACTGAAATTGATTCTATTTTTGTTGGACCAACTCCTCCTGATAAAGATCATCGATATACGCTAGAAGTGTTCGCTCTACCTACTAAAACAGATTTGAAAAACGGATTCTACTATAATGAACTATTAGACGCGGTCTCTTCAATTTCCTTAGAGAAAACTAGTACAGTTGTTATTGGTCAATTTTAAATAAAAATATAGGATAAACAATTGTATAATAGTTGAAAACAGATACAGATTATCAAATAAGGTGATTATAAGCAATTGATCGTAACTTATTAGAATTTGATATTCACTTCACTAATCTAACATACTCAATTTCTAAAATTCTCTATACATAAGTTTGAAGCCATAGAAAAACTCAAGCTTATACTCAATGAAAATCAAAGAGTATTAGGAGAAATTTATCAAAACTTTACATAAAATTTTTCGAAAATTCTTTCAGGAAGCTTTCAAAGTATTTTCAAATAAGGCCAACAAAAAAAGGTTTATAATTTCCATAAAAATTAACATGGAAATTATAAAACCATTATTAGCTTAGTCCTTGTTGATAACGTGCCAATTCTGCTTGGTTAGCCCAAACATAGTGACCTGGACGGATTTCTACCATGGATGGCTTATCAGTCTCATAATCGTGTTGACTTGGGTCGTAAACCTTCAAGACCTTCTTGCGTTCCAAGATTGGGTCTGGAATTGGTACCGCTGAAAGCAAGGCTTGAGTATATGGGTGAATTGGATTGTTAAACAATTCTTCTGTTTCTGCAACCTCTACAATAACACCCT
>CAUTTK010000002.1:0-62456 GCA_963541475.1 uncultured Streptococcus sp.
GTGGGCTATAAGTGATTTTATCTCCGTATTGCTCTAAAGTTGAAGCAAAGTTTGAACTACTTGGGAAGAGACGAGCTGTCGTATAGGCACCAGAAGAGAAACTACGGATCAACGATTCCTGATCAGAACCATCGTAGTAAGTCAATTTGATCTTCTCAATTTTTACATTTTCTTTATCCCAGTAATTTGGATTTTTCTCGTATTCGATCAAGGATTTAGAAGTCAAAGTCTTCAAGAAATAAGGACCATTATAGAGAATCCCTGCTGGAGTAACTGCTCCATAATCTTTACCTGATGCCTTCAAAAACTCTTCATTTACAGGCAACATCGTAGCTGTTGTAACTTTAGAGTTCCAGAAACTTTCTGGTTTGTTTAGGGTATATTCAACTGTATAATCGTCCAAGGCCTTAACACCAACTGTAGAGAAATCATTGGTTTCACCAGTCATGTAGGCATCTAATCCCTTGATTGAATTCTGGATGAGAGAGACACCGTCTGACTTGCCATCAGCTACGTGTTTTAGCCCTGTCACAAAGTCATGGGCTGTTACTTCTGCATATTCTTCACCCTCAGAAGTGTACCATTTCACTCCTTTACGAAGTTTATAAGTATAAGTCAAACCATCTTTGGACACAGACCAATCTTCAGCCAAGGAAGGAACAACATTTCCGTATTGGTCATTTTCCATCAAGCCATCGATAACATTTCCAATAACGTCTGTCGTCGATGTCCGAGTCGCTATACTGTAGTCCAATGATGCTGGATCTACTGCATAGACATAAGAAAATGTTGTCGGTGCATCTGCTTCTTTATCAGCTTTTCCACAAGCCACTAAAATAGCTGTCGTGCTCAGGACCACTCCTGCTGTTAAGAGCCACTTTTTCGATTTCATAAAAATCTCCTTTTGTTTATTTTAATCTACTTTCACAATCCAACCTTCTGGCGCTTCAATATCACCAAACTGAATACCTGTCAATTCATCATAGAGTTTACGAGTCACAGGGCCAACTTCTGTTTCACTATAGAATACATGGAAATCATCACCGTGTTGAATTCCACCAATTGGCGAAATAACTGCTGCTGTACCACAGGCACCTGCCTCTACAAAACGGTCCAGCTTATCAATTGGGACATCACCCTCAATAGGAGTCAAGCCCAAGCGGTGTTCTGCCAAATAAAGCAAAGAATACTTGGTAATAGATGGCAAAATAGATGGACTCAATGGTGTTACAAATTCATTATCAGCTGTAATTCCAAAGAAGTTAGCTGAACCGACTTCTTCAATCTTTGTATGTGTTGATGGGTCTAGATAGATAACATCTGAGAAGTGGCGTGATTTCGCCAATTTCCCTGGCAAGAGACTGGCAGCATAGTTCCCACCAACCTTAGCCGCACCTGTACCATTTGGCGCTGCACGGTCGTATTCATCCTGAATCAAGAAGTTAGTTGGAACCAAACCACCTTTAAAGTAATTTCCAACTGGCATAGCAAAGATAGTAAAAATATACTCCTCTGCTGGTTTTACCCCGATGATATCTCCAACACCAATCAAAAGTGGACGAAGATAAAGGGTTCCACCTGTTCCATATGGTGGTACGTATTCTTCATTGGCGCGGACAACTGCCTTACAAGCTTCTACAAACATGTCTGTCGGAACTTGTGGCATCAAGAGACGATCACAAGTCCGTTGCAGACGTTTGGCGTTTTCGTCAGGACGGAAAAGTTGAACACTGCCATCCTTAGTACGATAGGCTTTCAAACCTTCAAATGCTTGTTGTCCATAGTGAAGACTTGGAGAAGACTCTGAAATATGCAAGGTTGCATCTTCTGTCAGCTCTCCTTGATTCCATTGTCCATTTTTAAAATGAGCAATATAGCGATAAGGTAATTTCATATAGGAGAAACCAAGGTTTTCCCAATCAATCGTTACTGTCATATTCCACTCCTTATTCTAAAAACTTATTTCTTTTATTCTACACTATTTTTCTAAAATAGCAAGTATATTTTGTAATTTTCAGAAAATTTCTTCAATAAAAAGAACCAGCTCTGAGAACTGATTCCTTTTACAAGTGAAAAATTAGTTATTTTCAACTTTTTCATCGTATTTTGGTCTGATTGTTGTACCTGAGTTAATAATTGTACGTTTTTGAACAAGAGGAAGGTCTGTGCGATTGTAAACTGTACGCCATGGTTCCCAAACAAGTCCTGTTTTTTCTTGAATCTTCACGCGAATATTGCGCACATTTCCTCTAAATTGAATTTCCGTCTGGAAACCAGCTGTTCTACTTTTACCATTATCTTCCCATTGACGTGAGCGGATGCTTTCGATGCCATCCTTGTCATAAGTTACTTCATCCCAGTAAACATAGTAACGAGCGATATAGGCTCCCTTATGGTGTAAATTGAGGAAACCATTTTTGTATGAAGTGACTTTCGTTTCAATATAGTCTGTATTACTTTGAATTGTGGCTACTTGATTATCTTTCAAGAATGCAGTCTTATAAGAAATTGGAACAGCAGGGTTTTGTGTACTGAAAGTAGCTCCTTCTTGAATCAAACTCTTCAAATCTTCTACTGTACCTGTCACAACACGTCCAGCTCTATCAGCATTTCCACCTACGATTGAAACTGTTACCTTGGTATCCTTCAAGACACGCGCCCATTCAGATTCGGCTTTAATCGGTACTCCCTTAATTACAGCATCGATAGCTGCTTTCAATTCTGTACTCTTGCTTGTTGTTTCAAATTTGACATACATTTGACGTCCGTATGAAACACTTGACACGTATACAGGAGGTGTTTTTTCATCAATTCCACGTGCTTTCAATTGATCAACCGTTACTCCTGGAGCAAATACATCTGATGGATTTTTTGGAGCATCAAAGTTAGCAGTATAGTAAATTTGTTTAAAATCGACGACCTCAATTTGTTTCTCACCCTTGTTCACAGCCTCAAAGTCAAATTTTAAGTTCGCTCCTACTTTTTCAAAATCACTTCCAAATTTTGCTTTCAATTGATTCATACTATAAGCAGAAGTTGATTCGTATTGCATACGTGCTGGAGTAGCGTTTTTCGCAGCATACTTTTCATGCCAACGATTTAACAAGGTATTCACACCTTCTTGCATACCACTTACAGTTGGATTAGCATCTACATAGCTATCTCCGCCTACCATTCCTGGTAAATCAACACTAATTCTACCTTTACTACGATCTAAACTAATTTGTTGTGGTTTATTTTCTAGAAGGTCTTGATTTACTTTAAACAAAGCACCTAGGTAAATATCCCCATTGCTATTAATGGCAACATCAGAAGAACCATTGGAAAGACTCTTCTTCACTTTCTCTACAACCACAAACTCATTTCCTTGTTGCTTTGTGCTTGTATTCGTGTAATTTTCTATCGCCTCACCCCGTCTAGTTAAAATATTTGTTTTATCATAATTCAAATCAAACAAATAGTGATTGAGTTCAGCAGTAAAATCTGTTTTTGATCTATTTTCTGATTTACTGCTTGTTGCACTCTTTTCTTTTACAGAGCGATACACTTCGACTTCTGCCAAACTAAGAGGAGTTTTGGTGTTATTTAGTTCAATTTTAACATATTGCGCATTAAATCCAGAAAATTGAACATCAATCATTGGCTGATTATTTAAACTATCGATGTGTTGACGAGTTACTTCATTTCCAGCTTTATCCAACAAGATAACATCAAAATTAGATAAACGCTTTGCTACATCCCCATCTCCACGATTGTAGATACGAACAGTTCCTACTGATTCTTCTTTCTCTAAATCAACTTTCCACCAAGAATGATCTTGAAAATCTGTATGGGTAACGGAGCGGTGGCTCCATGCGTTATCACGATTGCCATCAACCGCTCTAGAAGCATCTCCACCATAGGCAATTGAACTCTGACTAGCAGGTTTGTGAGCAGCAATGTTTTCACCAGAAACTGTAGCTACACCTGACTCTGTCGCTTTTACTACATTTGATTGAAAAATCAGTCCAGAACCTAGTAAAAATGTTGCAATTGCAACGCCACATACTCCAATACTACGCTTACTAATCCCTTTATTTTTAATCATACAAAACTCCTTTAGCATAAAAACTATACTTAATTCGCTATTATTATAGCAAAAACACAGATATTAATCAATCGTTTTCTTGTCTATTTTATAACTATATAAATAAGCCTCAAAAACTTCTTCATCTGAAATCGTGTCAGAGATGAAGCTACCGTTGCTAGTTCGTTCTGACAAATTCAAGTCTTGCAATCGGCTTTCATAGACAGTTCCTTTGTTGGATTGAACAAGCAGAATTTGATCATTTTCTTCTACTTCCGTACTAAAGAGGTCACCAACGAAGTCTTGCTCGGCAACTGCTCCTGCCAAGAAAATTCGATGTGGTTTGTTTTTCAACTCACGCAAGACTTGTAGCCCTCGTTTGGCACGACTGGTTGCTGGAATTTCCTCAATAGAAACACGTTTCAAGCTTCCACGCTGAGTCAAGAGGTAGAAGGATGAGGTGTTACAGATAAAGGCAGATTGGAGAACATCATCTTCTTTCAAGTTCATAGCCTTGACTCCTGCTGCCTTGGCACCGACAACCGGAACCTCTTCAATATTGAAACGAAGGGCATAACCATTTTGGCTAATCAAAAGAACATCATCTAGTTTAATCGGAGTCACTGCTACAATCTGGTCTGTCTCGTCTTTGAGCTTAGCATACTTGACCGACTTAGACTTGTAGGTCCTCCATGGAGTGAATTCTTTTCGTTCTACACGCTTGATTTGACCAAGACGAGTTGCAGCAAAGTAGGTTGTCGCATCGTCAAACTGATCCACCACTTCCACATAAAGGATTTCTTCATTCGTTTCAAAGTTTGTAATGGTCTGGCTCAGATGCTCTCCGATGTCCTTCCAGCGAATATCTGCCAATTCATGGATTGGTCGATAGATGACATTTCCAAGAGTCGTGAACATCAAGAGGTGCTGGGTTGTCTTAGCAGCTTGTACAAAGATCAAACGGTCATCATCACGCTTGCCAATTTCTTCCAAGGTGGATGCCGCAAAGGAACGTGGACTGGTACGCTTGATGTAACCTGCCTTGGTCACGCTGACGTAGGTATCTTCCTCGGCGATAAGACTAGCTGTATCAATCTCGATTGCTTTTGCTGTGTCTTCTAAAGTACTCAAACGTGGAGTCGCAAATTTCTTCTTGACCTCACGAAGCTCTTTCTTCATGAGATTGTACATAGTCCGTTCGTCACCAATGATCGCTGCAAGCATGGCAATCTTTTCACGAAGTTCTGCTTCTTCCTCCTGCAAGACAACCACGTCTGTATTGGTCAAACGGTAAAGTTGCAAGGTAACGATAGCCTCAGCTTGCTCTTCTGTAAAATCATAACTGACCTTGAGGTTTTCCTTGGCGTCAGCCTTATTCTCAGAAGCGCGGATAAGAGCAATGACTTCGTCTAAAATCGAAATTACACGAATCAAACCTTCGACAATATGGAGACGTTTCTCAGCCTTTTCCTTGTCAAAGCGTGAACGCGCCAAAATCACTTCGCGACGGTGGGCGATGTAGCTAGACAGGATTGGGACAATACCGACCTGACGAGGGGTGAAATTGTCAATCGCCACCATGTTAAAGTTGTAGTTGATTTGCAGGTCTGTGTATTTGAAAAGATAATTAAGAACAAGCTCGGTATTTGCATCTTTCTTAAGTTCGATTGCGATACGAAGACCGTCACGGTCAGACTCGTCCCGAACCTCAGCAATACCAGCCACCTTGTTATTGACACGGACATCATCAATTTTCTTGACTAGATTGGCCTTGTTGATTTCATAAGGAATCTCAGTGATAACGATTTGTTCCTTACCACCTTTTAGCTTTTCAATCTCCGTCTTGGAACGAACAACCACGCGCCCTTTCCCAGTTTCGTAGGCTTTCTTAATTTCATCACGACCCTGAATAATTCCTCCTGTCGGAAAATCTGGCCCAGGCAAGAATTCCATGAGTTTGTCAACCTTGGCTGTCGGGTGGTCAATCATGTAAACTGTAGCATCAATAACCTCAGCCAAATTATGGGGAGGAATGTCTGTGGCATAACCAGCTGAAATTCCGGTTGAACCATTGACCAAGAGGTTTGGAAAGGCTGCTGGCAAGACTGTCGGCTCTTTCTCGGTATCGTCAAAGTTCCAAGCAAAAGGCACTGTCTTTTTCTCGATATCTTGAAGAAGGTAGCCTGCAATTTCAGACAAACGCGCCTCAGTATAACGCATAGCCGCAGGCGGATCCCCGTCCATAGAACCGTTATTACCGTGCATTTCAACTAGAATCTCACGGTTCTTCCAGTCCTGAGACATACGAACCATGGCATCATAGATGGAGCTGTCACCGTGTGGATGGAAATTCCCCATGATGTTCCCGACAGACTTGGCCGACTTACGGTAGCTCTTGTCAAAGGTATTGCCATCCTTATTCATCGAATAAAGAATACGGCGCTGAACCGGCTTCAAGCCATCACGAATGTCTGGCAAGGCCCGGTCTTGAATAATGTATTTGGAGTAGCGACCAAAGCGCTCTCCCATAATGTCCTCCAGGGACATATTTTGAATGTTAGACATAAGATACAAAGGGACGATTCGGCTTTCCGAAAATTTCTGTAGAAAAATGGGAAATCGATGCAAGGATTCAACGAACCCAAGGCGATTTCTCTTTTTTCCTAAGTATCAATCCCGTGTTCGGTTACTATTAAGTAACCAAACTATCCTTTCTGTAGTTTAAAGTTTTAAAATTTATTGATTAGGTTAGTATTAAGGAATTTCACACAGCATTTAGAGCGTGTTCAACTCCTTTCTAAGAATGGAGTGTAAATATTATGAAAAAAATATAGGGTGAGTGAATTTCATCCAATTCCTGTATCATCACTTCCACTTGAAATGTCTATTTTACAAATCCTCGCTTATACTTGATATGACTGGCGATATTGCTATCAACATCTTTCTTATCCCAAAGTTGGAGTTCCCATGGGTAATAAAAATTACTCTTATTTTTAAAATAGATATGAATACCGACATAGCCATCTTTATCACGTAAATACCAGTTTTTTAGTCCGTACAACTCTTGCCAATCATCTAATTTCTCCATGACTTGCGCTATTTCTTTGGAACTTAAAATCATACGAGCACCAAAAATATCATTAAGAATGGAATTCACAGGATAGCCCTCTTGACGCTCTAAAAAACGTGTAATTTTATCTAAAATAGACTCAGAAGTCTTGACACGATAAACATAGGCAATATCTTGGACATCTGCCTTCATCAGATAGTCATTAATCGACTCATGTAAATTCAGACGGTAGGACAAAATCGCTTTCGTCGGAACTTTTGAAAAGGTATGCTTGAGATTGATTTTTTTCACCTTACCCGTTTCAAAATAATCTTTAGAATATTCTCGATGAATACGATTAATCTCTGTAATGAGGCGTTCCACTTTTTCAATCATGAGTCTTCTCCTCTCGCTTTTTCATTTTTCTAGTTATTACCAAACTTCTTCACTCTTTCCTCAGCATACTCAATCATCTTCTCAGCCACTTCTTTATCGTAGTCAAATCCCATTTTTTGAGCAAGGGATTGAGCTTCTTGGTGGAAAAGTTGCATCGTAGCAAACAAAGACTGAATGATTTTATCTAAACTTGCGAAATCAAGTAAATTTGAGAACTTCTTCTCTTTCTCAGCAGGCAAGTAGTTAAAAAGATACTTGTAATTCTTGCCGATATCGACCGTCCCCTTATCACTTGCGACCTGCCAAGCCAAGACCTTTAGGAGTTCTTGCTGACAAATACCATAGAGATGGTCAGTGGCATAGATGACTTGCTGACGACAGATTCCTTTGACCACGTAGGCCGACACCCACCAAAATTCATTGCAGGAATTTTTAAAATCTGTCTCACTAGCTGGACTCATCCAGAAACGCTCTAGATTTTGGGAATAGGGGTCAAATAAATGTTCTGGGTCTTCCAAAACAGTGAATCCTGCCTCACTATCCACCCACTCTTGAATGTGTTCTTTTGGGCAGAGAGTCAAATCAATACGGTTGCCGTCTTCAAAAAGCATGAGATATAGACGACGATGGTCAAGAGCAACCTCTTGATCAATAATGCGCTTCCCAAACAGGTCTAGCCAAGAAAGGTCACTCGTCAGATTATCTAAATCGTCCACAACATAGACCACGTCATAGTCTTGAAACTCATCTTTTGGTGTTTTTGTATCAGCTCGTGAACCAGACATGGCGATAGCTTCTACTTGTATAATTTTGGCAGTTTGTAAAATCAGATCTAGCATTTCTGTTTCAGCTCTCATGTTGATAACCTATTAGTTATTAATTTTTTTGAGTGTTGTAAAGAACATGTTTATAAAGCGAGTTATCTACTGGAATTTTTTCATTATCATATTCTTTAACAAATTCCATACTCAATTGTTGGCTTCCATATAAGAAATTCTTTATGTTAAATATTTTGTTTTAGGAGAAAAGAAGAAAATAAATTCAATCGAAATGATCTAATTTGAACGCATTTAGTTTTGTTTTAGAATTATACTGAACTATAGCAATTTTTTTATGAAGCTTATCTAGTTTACCATTATCCAGTTTCTCGTTGGTTGCCGCATTAATAAATCTATTAATTGTGTCACTATCAGACTCTTTATTGCTATTGTAATTATAAATAATCAACTCAGCATCTGTCTCCAAAAGTGAGTTAAGAATATTATTCCACCACCAAAAATCACTGCTACCTATTGACATGCCATAAATAATGAACAGATGAGTGTCATTAAAATACGATTTATATCTTTTATCATTTTGGGCCCAATAAGGTTTTAGAAATTTTTTAGCCAAAAACCTTTTCTTTTTATTTTTTATTTGTTCTTCATTATCAAACCCGAATAACATTGATTTTGGAACATTCTGATAACCATGAGGATGGTTGATATTACTCATTAAATAACTGGAGTAATTAGTTTCTTCATTTAAACGTGAATCTACCAAATAAGAGCCTTGTGACCATTCTTTTGTTTCCAAGTCCATTCCCCAACCGGGCAAATCAATCGGTGTACCATCAGGATTTGGATAGAATTGAATCTGCCTATCTGCAAACTTATGGGGATGCGGATCAAATCGTCCTTTATCAAGCAATAAAATATTATCTAACATCGAAGTATAGTTGAAATTTAAAATTTCCCAGTTAAATAAAGAATAATGTTTGGTTTTACGAGGAAAAGCCAATTTATTGAAATTTTTCGTATCTAAATCACCTAAAAAACGGGTAAAAGAATTGAGAGCAACTCCTTTTTCTGTGCTATCATTCCCTAACCGAGCAAGCATATTAGGAGTAATTATTTCATTTAAAAAATTTGAGAACTCAATTTGAAATTGAGTGAAATCGTTAGCCAATTTCTCTACGTCCAGCCAGCCAGGTTGATTAAAAATCTCAATTAAACTATTCTCAAAGTCACTCCAGTTTTTCTTAATATTAGAATTTTTTTCATTATCTTTCTTATCCTCAGTCATTTTTTGAAAGATCATATTATCTTTATCAAAATTCTTATAGCAAAGATAATTATAGAAATTTTGATAAGAGGTCCGATATGGAGATTTAAGATATTCCATTAACTGAATATCTACACCATTTCCAAAGAGAGCCATGATATTAATTTGTCCATCATTAGCCAGTTCTTTAAATTCTTGATTTGTATAAATATTATAGCCCATATTTTCTTTATCATCCTTTCAAAACACCATTTCCCCACTCTCCTCCAGTGTAAACTTGACATTGTCTTCAATCCACTTACGGCGTGGTTCAACCTTGTCACCCATGAGGACATTGACGCGACGTTCGGCGCGAGCTAGGTCCTCAATCGTAACACGAATGAGGGTACGAGTTTCTGGGTTCATGGTTGTTTCCCAGAGCTGGTCCGCATTCATCTCACCAAGACCCTTGTAGCGTTGGAGAGTAGCGCCTTTACCGAACTGCTTGCGGAGTTCTTCTAACTCACCATCCGTCCAAGCATAGGCCACTTCTTCTTTCTTGCCTTTACCTTTGGACATCTTGTAAAGAGGCGGAAGGGCGATATAGACATGTCCTGCCTCGACTAGCGGACGCATGTAACGGTAGAAAAATGTCAAGAGCAAGGTCTGGATATGGGCACCATCAGTATCGGCATCGGTCATGATAATGATCTTATCATAGTTGGCATCTTCAATAGAGAAGTCTGCCCCAACACCTGCACCGATAGTATAAATCATAGTATTGATTTCTTCATTTTTGAGAATATCCGCCATCTTGGCCTTGGCTGTATTGATAACCTTACCACGAAGAGGTAGGATAGCCTGGAATTTACGGTCACGACCTTGTTTGGCAGAGCCACCAGCAGAGTCCCCCTCGACTAGATAGAGTTCATTCTTAGCTGGATTCTTGGACTGAGCTGGGGTCAATTTCCCAGACAACAAGCCCTTATCTTTCTTATTTTTCTTCCCATTTCGGCTCTCATCACGCGCCTTACGGGCCGCTTCACGGGCATCACGAGCCTTGATAGCCTTTCTGATGAGATTGGAAGCTAATTCCCCATTTTCCATGAGGAAGAAAGTCAACTTATCCGCCACAATTCCATCCACAACGGGACGAGCAAGAGGGCTTCCTAGCTTGTCCTTGGTCTGCCCCTCAAACTGCAAATGTTCTTCAGGAACAAGGATAGAAAGAACGGCCGCTAGTCCTTCACGATAGTCGGAACCTTCAAGATTTTTATCTTTTTCCTTGAGAAGACCTGTCTTACGCGCATAGTCATTCATAACCTTGGTAATGGCCGACTTGAGTCCTGTCTCATGCGTTCCACCGTCCTTGGTGCGAACGTTATTGACAAAGGACAGAATGTTATCTGAAAATCCATCATTGTATTGGAGAGCAACTTCCACTTGGAAACCATTATCTTCCCCCTCAAAGTACAGAACTGGTGTCAAGGTTTCCTTGTCTTCGTTGAGGTAAGAAACAAAGTCCTGAACTCCGTTTTCATAATGAAACTCAATCGCTTCATCTGTTCGCTTGTCCGTCAAAGACAAGGTCACATTTTTCAAGAGAAAGGCTGACTCATTGAGGCGTTCTGAAATGGTATTGTACTTGAAGTCTGTCGTAGAAAAGATAGTCGCATCAGGCATGAAGGTGACTTTGGTACCTGTCTTAGACTTGGGTGCTGTACCGATTTTCTTTAAGGTCGTGACAGGTTTTCCACCATTTTCAAAACGTTGCTTATAGATTGCCCCGTCACGGGTAATTTCAACTTCCAGCCAACTTGAAAGAGCGTTAACAACGGAAGAACCAACTCCGTGGAGACCACCAGATGTCTTGTAGCCCCCTTGACCGAATTTCCCTCCAGCATGAAGAATGGTGAAGATAACCTCAACTGTTGGGATTCCCATAGCGTGCATACCCGTCGGCATCCCACGACCATGGTCTTGCACAGTCAAACTCCCGTCTTTATTAATGGTGACATCAATACGGTCACCAAATCCAGACAAGGCTTCATCGACTGCATTATCGACAATTTCCCAGACGAGGTGATGGAGACCTGCCCCATCAGTCGATCCAATATACATCCCTGGACGTTTACGGACGGCATCCAACCCTTCTAACACCTGAATGGCATCATCATTATAATTGTTAATATTGATTTCCTTTTTTGACACAAGGAACCTCCTATTCGTTCATCTTTACTATTCTACAGGTTTTCCAAGGATTTTGCAAAATTTTTCTTTCTCCGATGTGACAATTTCAGCAGAGATTCTCTGCCTTTCTTTCCCAATTCATGATATAATAGGAGTATGATTACAATAGTTTTATTAATCCTAGCCTATCTGCTGGGTTCGATTCCGTCTGGTCTCTGGATTGGACAAGTATTCTTTCAAATCAATCTGCGCGAGCATGGTTCTGGTAACACTGGAACGACCAATACCTTCCGCATTTTAGGTAAGAAAGCTGGTATGGCGACCTTTGTCATTGACTTTTTCAAAGGAACACTAGCAACGCTTCTGCCTATTATCTTTCATCTGCAAGGCGTCTCGCCTCTCATCTTTGGACTTTTGGCTGTCATTGGACATACCTTCCCTATCTTTGCAGGATTTAAGGGTGGCAAGGCTGTCGCAACCAGCGCTGGTGTGATTTTTGGATTTGCGCCTGTCTTCTGTCTCTATCTAGCGGTTGTTTTCTTTGGAACCCTCTATCTTGGTAGTATGATTTCGCTGTCTAGTGTCACAGCATCTATCGCAGCCGTCATCGGAGTTCTACTCTTTCCACTTTTTGGTTTTATCCTGAGCAACTATGACCCTCTATTCATCGCTATTATCCTAGCACTTGCCAGTTTGATTATCATTCGTCATAAGGATAATATCGCTCGTATCAAAAACAAGACTGAAAATTTAGTCCCTTGGGGATTGAACCTAACCAACCAACATCCTAAAAAATAAAACGCCAGTTGTGAACTGACGTTTTTTTGTATACTTATTTTGATTTGATGTAATTGATACCATCTGCTTTTGGTGCGACTGCTTTTCCAAAGAAGGCTGCCAAGACCAGAATAGTCAAAACATAAGGTGCGATTTGAAGGTAAACCGCAGGCACTCCTTGTAGGAATGGCAATTGAGAACCGATAACGGCCAAACTTTGTGAAAGTCCAAAGAAGAGACTTGATAGCATGGCTCCGATTGGATTCCATTTTCCGAAGATCATCGCAGCAAGAGCGATAAATCCAGGTCCAACAATAGTTGTCACTGAGAAGTTAACTGAGATTGATTGAGCATAAATCGCTCCGCCAATTCCACCTAGGAAACCTGAAATGATAACCCCTAAATATCTCATCTTATAGACATTGATTCCCAACGTGTCCGCTGCTTGAGGATGTTCACCTACAGAGCGGAGACGAAGACCAAAGCGAGTCTTGAAGAGGATAAACCAAGCAAGGAATGAGAAGGCAATCGCGATATAACCTAGCAGACTTGTTGATTTGAAGAAGATATCACCAATCACTGGGATATTTGCCAAGACTGGGAAGTCAAAGCGTCCAAAAGTCTGACTCAAGTTATCTGTTTGCCCTTTGTTATAAAGAACTTTCACCAAGAAAACAGCCAAGGCAGGTGCCATCAAGTTCAAAACCGTACCACTGACAACATGGTCTGCACGGAAATGAACCGTTGCAGCTGCGTGGATGATAGAAAAGATTCCCCCTACCAATCCCGCTACAAGTAAGGATAGCCATGGAGTTGCTGCTCCAAATTGTTCTGCAAATTCAAGGTTAAAGACTACTCCAGAAAAGGCACCCATAACCATAATTCCTTCAAGACCGACGTTTACCACACCACCACGTTCAGAGAAAACACCACCGATACTTGTAAAGATGAGGGGTGCTGAGTAAATCAGCATAGAAGACACCAAGAGGGTGAGCAAGGTTGTAATAGACATCTTTACTTACCTCCTTTAACTTGTTTTTTCGGTTTGACAAAGCGTTCGATAAGGTAATGAACACTGACAAAGAAGATAATAGACGCTGTTACAATGCTGACAAGCTCAGATGGTACCTGCGCCGCATTCATACCAGGAGCTCCAACTTGGAGAACACCAAATAGGAAGGCTGCAAAGAGAATACCAATTGGTGAGTTGGCTGCAAGCAGACTAACCGCCATTCCGTTAAATCCGACAGCTAATGACGCACCTTGAACATAGACGTTCTGGAAGGTTCCCAGACCTTCAACAGCTCCACCAAGACCAGCCAAAGCACCTGAGATAATCATTGAGAGGATAATTGTTCGTTTTGCAGAAATACCAGCGTATTCTGAAGCATGGGGATTAAGACCAACCGCACGGATTTCAAAACCAAGGGTTGTTTTCTTGAGCATGAACCAAATGACTGCAACGGCAATGAGAGCAAAGAAAATACCAATATTCATCCGTGAGTTACCAGTCAACTCAGCCAACCAAGGTGTCTGATAGGTTGCATTAGCCCCAACACGAATGGTCGAATCTGTACTTTGCATAAAGTCTTTAGGAAAGGCATGGATAAAAGCATTTCCTACATACAAGACAATGTAGTTCATCATGATGGTTACGATAACCTCTGACGTCCCTAGATAGGCTCTAAGAATACCCGGAATCGCTCCGACAATCCCTCCAGCGATCAAGGCAATCACGATAGTCGCTAGAATCATCAAAGGACGTGGCATATCTGGATGCGACAAGGCAAACCAACCACTGAGAATCCAACCTGCCAAAGCCTGACCAGGAAGTCCGACGTTAAAGAAACCTGCACGACTGGCAACGGCAAAACCAAGACCAATCAAGACCAAAGGCCCCATGGCACGAAAGATTTCCCCAATCCCACGCAGACTACCAAAGGCTGTATAGAACAATTCTTCGTAGCCCCAAATAGCATCATAACCGAAGATCCACATGACAATGGCTCCGAGTAAAATTCCTAGGAAGACAGAAATCAAGGGAACCGAAATTTGTTGTAATTTTTTAGACATCACTCTTCTCCTTTCCCAAGTTTCCACCAGCCATCAAGACACCAAGTTCTTGTTTATTGGTTGTTTCTGGTGACACAATACCTTGAATCTTACCATCATGGATAACGGCAATACGGTCTGAGACGTTTAAAATCTCATCCAATTCAAAGCTGACAACTAGAACAGCCTTGCCATTATCACGCTCTTCAATCAAGCGTTTGTGGATATATTCAATGGCACCGACATCCAAACCACGAGTTGGCTGGCTGACGATAAGGAGATCAGGATCACGATCAATTTCACGAGCAATAATTGCTTTTTGTTGATTTCCTCCTGAGAGTGCAGCTGCTGGAACAAACTCACTAGCAGCACGAACATCAAATTCTTCCATTAGCTTTTTAGCATAAGAAGTAATATTTGAATAGTTCAAAATTCCATTTTTACTATGTGGTTCTTTGTAGTAGGTTTGAAGGGCAATATTTTCAGAAATCATCATTTCCAAAATCAAACCATCACGGTGACGGTCTTCTGGAACGTGCCCAACACTCAACTCTGTAATCTGACGTGGGTGCAATCCTACAATTGAATCTCCTTTTAGCTCGATACTTCCAGATTCAACCTTGCGAAGACCTGTGATTGCTTGAATCAGTTCAGACTGACCATTTCCATCAATCCCCGCAATCCCAACAATCTCTCCCGCACGAACATCCAAGGATAGATTTTTCACAGCTGGGACACCACGGTTTTCATTGACCACCAAATCTTTGATTGACAAGACCACTTCTTGTGGTTTAGAAGCTTGTTTCTCTGTTTTAAAGGAAACAGAACGTCCTACCATCATTTCTGCCAAATCAGCATTGGTAGCCCCTGCAATTTCGACGGTTTCAATTGATTTCCCACGACGGATAACTGTAACGCGGTCAGAAACTGCACGGATTTCATCCAACTTGTGGGTAATCAAGATAATTGATTTCCCTTCTTTGACAAGATTTTTCATAATAGCCATCAACTCATCAATTTCTGATGGAGTCAAGACAGCCGTTGGTTCGTCAAAGATAAGGATATCAGCCCCCCGATAAAGGGTTTTTAAAATTTCTACACGTTGTTGGGCTCCAACTGAGATGTCTGCCACCTTAGCAGAAGGATCAACAGCCAAGCCGTAACGTTCAGAAAGAGCCTTGATTTCTTTGCTAGCTCCAGCGATATCTAGCACACCATTTTTAGTCAATTCACTTCCTAAAATAATGTTTTCAGCCACCGTGAAAGCCTCTACTAACATAAAGTGTTGGTGAACCATTCCGATTCCCAAGCTAGCTGCTTTAGATGGTGAGTCGAGGTTGACAACTTGACCGTTGACCACAATTTCACCACTGGTTGGTTCAAGAAGCCCTGCTAACATATTCATTAGCGTGGACTTACCAGCCCCATTTTCTCCTAAAAGTGCATGAATTTCACCTTTTCGTAGGTGCAGATTGATTTTGTCGTTGGCAACAAATTCACCAAACACCTTGGTAATATCACGCATCTCAATGACATTTTCGTGTGCCATGTGCTCTTCCTTTCAGAGTCTTATTTTATTTCAATAAAACTTGCTAATTTCTCTAGTAGCAAGCTTTACTGAGACAAAATGACTTTGTCTCAACTCTTAAAAAAGCGGCCGAGGGCCGCTTCCTAAGAAATGACTTCCATCCATTATTTTTCAGGAACTTTTACGCTTCCATCAAGGATTTTAGCTTTTGCAGCTTCGACAGCTTTTTTACCTTCTTCTGAAAGGTTTGTTACTGCCAAGTCAACCCCTTTATCTTTCAATGAGTAAACGATCACTTGACCGCCAGGGAATTCACCTTTTTCTGCTTTATTAGCAATATCTTTTACAGTTGTACCAACTTGTTTCAAAGTAGATACAAGAACAAAGTTTGATTCTTTGCCATCTTTAGAAGTGTACTTACCTTCTGCTACTTGGTCACGGTCAACACCGATAACCCAAACTTTTTCATTTTCAGGACGGCTTTCGTTAAGTGATTTTGCTTCTGCAAAGACACCAGCACCTGTTCCACCTGCTGCTTGGTAAACAACGTCCGCACCAGCTGCGTATTGTGCTGCTGCAATTGTTTTACCTTTAGCCGCATCACCAAATGAACCAGCGTAGTCAACTTGTACTTTGATAGATGGATCTACTGACTCAACACCAGCTTTAAATCCAGCTGCAAAACGTGAGATAACTTCAGATTCAATACCACCTACAAAACCAACTTGTTTTGATTTAGTTGTTTTAGCTGCTGCAACACCCGCAAGGTAAGCAGCTTCGTTATCAGCAAATGTTACGCTAGCAACATTCTTTTTATCTTTAATCACATCATCAATCAAAACATAGTTCAAATCAGAGTGGTCTTTTGCTGCTTCTTCAACCGCATTGTGAAGGGCAAAACCAACACCGAAGATTAGGTTGTAACTTCCAGCCGCTTGTTGCAAGTTGTTAGCATAGTCAGCTTCACTTGTTGATTGGAAGTAAGTGAAACCTTTATCTTTTGAAAGATTGTGTTCTTTACCCCAGTCTTGCAAACCTTCCCAAGCTGATTGGTTGAATGATTTGTCATCAACACCACCAGTATCAGTGACGATTGCTGCTTTTGTCTTCACATCAGAAGATGAAGCTGCGTTACGAGAAGAGCGGTTACCACATGCAGCAAGTCCAACTGCTGCCACTGCAACTAGACCAAGGCCTAGCCATTGTTTCTTGTTCATTACTGAACCTCCTAAATAAAATCTGCAACCATGTTGCAAGTATGGATTTGTTGGCCACAAGGACCGTGCCACTCAGAGAGCGACTCAGACTAGTTTAAGTCTGTAAAAGAGTATGGAAGTAACTCCCCGACCGTCATCTCGACCGTCGATTTATCTTTTGCGACTAAGGTCACTTTTAGATCTTGTTCAAAAAATTCAGCCATCACTTGGCGACAAGCACCACATGGTGAAATTGGTTTTTCAGTCTGTCCATAGACAATTAATTCTGAAAACTCTCTTTGGCCTTCGGAAACTGCTTTAAAAATTGCTGTACGCTCTCCACAGTTGGTCAAAGAATAACTAGCATTTTCAATATTGACACCTGTATAAGTGCTACCATCTTTCGTCACTAGAACAGCAGCAACTGGAAAGTGAGAATAGGGCACATAGGCTTTCTTGCTGGTTTCAATTGCTAGTTCTATCAACTCAGTAGTCGCCATCTACCAATTCTCCTTTTAGAATTGCTACCCCAGCTGAAGTTCCGATACGGGTCGCCCCTGCTTCCACAAAGGCAAGAGCATCTGCATAAGAACGAGCTCCACCAGCAGCCTTGACTCCCATATCAGGTCCAACTGTTTCACGCATTAATGTAACATCTGCTACCGTCGCACCACCAGTTGAAAAGCCAGTAGATGTTTTAACAAAATCAGCTCCCGCTTTTTGGGCCAATTGGCAAGCCAAAACTTTTTCTTGGTCTGTCAGTAGGCAAGCTTCAATAATGACTTTCACTAACTTATCATCACTTGCTTCCACTACTGCTCGAATATCAGACTCAACCAAGGATAAATTACCTGATTTGAGAGCTCCAACATTGATCACCATATCAATCTCGTCTGCACCATTTTGAATAGCTTCTTTGGTTTCAAAAGCTTTCACAACCGAAGTTGTTGCTCCCAGAGGGAAACCTACTACTGTACAGACCCTGACATCTGTGCCTTCAAGCCCTTTTTTAGCATGTTCAACCCAGGTCGGATTAACGCAAACACTGGCAAAATCATACTCTCTAGCTTCAGACAACAAACAATCAATTTGATTTTCTGTCGCATCTTGTTTTAAAAGCGTATGATCAATATATTTATTTAATTTCATATTCGGATTCTCCTGCGGTTTATGAGATAATTTCTATAATTTCTCGTAAACTTTGCACCCTATCATTTATTTTAACATATTTTTGAAAATCTGTAACTAGCTGAGAAGAAATTTTTCCATTTGTGTATACTTTTGCAACAATTTCTCCCTTTTGAACGGAATCTCCAACTTTCTTTTCAAAAACAATTCCTGTTTCATAGTCCAAGGCATCAGACTTGACTGCACGGCCAGCACCTAGTTTCATGGCATAAAGTCCAAATTCCATTGCTGGAAGAGCTGAAATAACACCCGTTTCCTGAGCAGGGATTTCCACCACATGGGCCACATTGACTGGGCGATAGAGGTCTTCCAAGTCTCCACCTTGAGCTTGCACCATCTCCTCAAACTTAGCCAGTGCTTGTCCATTTTCAAGATGTTGGCGAACTTCTTCAACTGTCTTGTTTACATTTGCCAGGCCAAGCATAATTTGAGCCAATTCACAGATAAAGTGGGTAATATCCTGACGGCCTTTTCCTTGTAAAATATCCAATGCTTCAAGGATTTCCAGACGATTTCCAATCGCTCGTCCCAAGGGCTGACTCATATCCGTAATCACTGCTACCGTCTTTCGACCAACTGCTTTACCTAGATCTACCATAGTTTGAGCCAATTCTCGCGCCTCATCAACCGTCTTCATAAAGGCACCCTCACCGACAGTCACGTCTAGCAAAATAGCATCCGCTCCTGCCGCAATTTTCTTGCTCATCACCGAACTCGCAATCAAAGGAATCGTGTCGACAGTTGCGGTCACATCACGGAGGGCGTAGAGAAGCTTATCAGCTTTAACCAGCTGGTCTGATTGTCCAATGACAGATACTCCAATGTCCTGCACCTGATTAATGAAATCCTCTTGACTGCGCTCGACTTGATAGCCCTTAATGGACTCCAATTTATCAATTGTTCCACCAGTATGGCCGAGACCACGACCACTCATTTTGGCTACAGGCACACCAAAGCTAGCAACAAGAGGAGCCAAAATCAAGGTCACCTTGTCACCAACACCGCCCGTGGAATGCTTGTCAACCTTAACCCCATCAATAGCTGATAAATCAAACTCTTGACCTATATGAACCATATTCATAGTCAAATCTGAGATTTCTCGTGTCGTCATTCCTTTGAAATAAACAGACATAGCAAAGGCAGACATCTGATAATCAGGAACAGTTCCTGACACATAGCCTTCAACTAGCCATTCAATTTCACTTGAAGTCAGCTCTTGGCCATCTCGTTTTTTTTGGATTAAATCAACTGCTCTCATTCTTTCACACTTCTAAGGATATAGTATCCCTTATCTTTTTTGACGATTTCACAATTGCCAAACACCTCTTCCATCTTGGACTTGGCACTTGGAGCCCCTTGTTTTTTCTGGATAACGATAGTCAAATCCCCACCAGTTTCCAAGAAATCTTTGCTTTTCTCAATGATTTCATGAACCACTTGCTTGCCTGCACGGATAGGGGGATTGGAAATGACATGGTCAAATTTCCCTTCAACTTGTTCATAGATGTTGGATTGGAAAATCGTCGCTTCTACTTTATTTCGTTCAGCATTTTGTCGCGCCAAATCTAAGGCACGATTGTTGATATCGACCATGGTCGCCTGAACTCCAAAAGCCTTAGCCAAGGACAAGCCCAAAGGCCCATAACCACAGCCCACATCAAGGACAGTCTCTCCTTGGTTGACCTCTAGACACTTGAGCAAGAGTTGACTTCCAAAGTCAACCATTTTCTTGCTAAAAACACCCGCATCCGTCAAAAAGGTCATTTTTTCTCCCAACAAGTCCACTCTCAACTCATGAATATCGTGAGCAGCGTCAGGATTTTCTGCATAATACATTTTACTCATGAAACTATTTTACCATAATTTGACTTAAATTGTAAATCGTTTACAAATTGCTAATAAAACGAAAAAGACTGAAGAAAGCAAGTCAAGAAGACCTTTTCTTCAATCTCTTTCAACACTTATAAATAAATGACAAACCACTGGGAGGTATAAGGTATCACAGTCAGGATAAAATAACAAATTTATTGTCTATAATCAAGCGCATTTTTATGACTATTGCTTAACCTTCAAATACTTTATTATCAACAGGATTCCCAACAGGATGTTTAGATAAAAGCCCAACTGATACGTTTTTGTCAGGAATTCCAAACTTGTCCAAAGTCGTATCAAATCTTCTAGTGACATGCGGAAGAAATAACCCTCTGTAGCAATCCATAGAACTAAAAAGAAATAACTACCAGCAGCAAGCCATTTCGTCCACCGTTTTTTTAGGAAGAAAGCAATCAGGAGCGAACAAAGAAAGACAACTGTTACAATGGCATGTTCCATCAAAAAAGTAAAACCGTAATAGATTTCCACAAAGCGTCTACCATTATCCGCATTGACTCCTTTTATAAAAGGTAGAGCAAAACTTAAAATAAAACAGAGTTCCAATAGGTAACGTTTCAAGATTTTCATAGTACACCTCCTATAAGTTATAAACCCAAAATCCCCCTTTATAGCTGATAAGTCAGTAGAAAGCAGCTCCTACTTCATCAATAAATTGGTCATCCTCTATCTACTTATAGTATATACTATTGGGTATATACTATTGACTTAACACATTCAAGAAACCGCTTTATTTTTTTAGCTTTTTATGGTATGATAGACAAAATATCTAGGGGAAAACAAATGACCAACGAATTTTTACATTTTGAAAAAATCAGCCGCCAGACTTGGCAATCTTTACATCGAAAAACAACACCTCCTTTGACAGAAGAGGAATTAGAGTCCATCAAGAGTTTTAATGACCAGATTAGTTTACAGGATGTTACCGATGTCTATCTTCCCCTAGCCCATCTGATTCAGATTTACAAGCGTACAAAGGATGATTTAGCCTTTTCAAAAGGAATTTTCCTCCAACGTGAAAGCAAATCTCAACCTTTTATCATTGGGGTTTCTGGGAGTGTTGCCGTTGGAAAATCCACTACAAGTCGCCTACTGCAAATCCTACTTTCCCGTACACTTACAGATGCTAGGGTTGAGTTGGTAACAACTGACGGCTTTCTCTATCCCAATCAGACCTTGATTGAGCAGGGGATTTTAAATCGTAAGGGATTTCCTGAAAGCTATGATATGGAATCACTCCTCAACTTCTTGGATCGGATCAAAAATGGTCAAGATGTGGATATTCCTGTCTATTCTCATGAGGTCTATGACATTGTTCCTGAGGAAAAGCAAAGCGTCAAAGCTGCTGATTTTGTCATTGTTGAGGGAATAAATGTCTTTCAAAATCCACAAAACGAGCGTCTCTACATTACTGACTTCTTTGACTTTTCCATCTATGTTGATGCTGCAGTCGATGACATCGAGAGTTGGTATCTTGACCGTTTCTTGAAGATGCTGAGCCTAGCCCAAAACGACCCTGATAGCTACTATTATCGTTTTACTCAAATGCCGATTGGGGAAGTGGAAGCCTTTGCCCATCAGGTCTGGACCAGTATCAATCTCACAAATCTACAAAATTATATTGAACCAACTAGAAATCGTGCAGAAGTGATTCTTCATAAAACAAAGAACCATGAAATCGATGAAATTTACTTAAAAAAATAATTTTCCCTTGTCAAAACGTAAGTTTTCAGATATAATGGTATAGTTAGTAAATATGGAGGTAAGAACATTGGCAAACATTAAATCAGCTATCAAACGCGCTGAATTGAACGTTAAACAAAACGAAAAGAACTCAGCTCAAAAATCAGCTATGCGTACTGCTATCAAAGCTTTCGAAGCAAACCCATCTGAAGAACTTTTCCGTGCTGCTAGCTCAGCTATCGATAAAGCAGAAACTAAAGGTTTGATTCACAAAAACAAAGCAAGCCGCGACAAAGCTCGTCTTTCAGCTAAACTTGCTAAATAAGAAACAGTCCATAGAGGCTGTTTTTTTGTCTCCAAATAGGAAAAGGTAGAAAATGAAAATCGCAATTATCGGATATTCTGGTTCTGGTAAGTCAACTCTAGCAGAAAAATTATCTAACTACTACTCCATCCCAAAACTTCACATGGATACACTCCAATTTCAACCTGGTTGGCAAGACAGTGATCGCGAATGGATGTTGACCGAGATGAAAAGCTTTCTCACCAAGCATGAAGCTTGGGTCATTGATGGGAATTATTCTTGGTGTTATTACGAAGAAAGAATGCAGGAAGCTGACCAAATCATCTTTCTCAATTTTTCTCCATTGACCTGTCTCTTTCGAGCCTTTAAGCGTTATCTCACATACCGGGGAAAAGTAAGAGAAAGTATGGCAGCTGGTTGTCAAGAACAGTTTAATTGGGAGTTTATTCGATGGATTATTTGGGATGGACGGAGCAAATCCGCTAAGGAACGCTACAAGTGGATTCAAAAAACCTATCCATGTAAAGTAGTCATCCTCAGATCACAAAAAGAGATAGACCAATTTCTAGATAAGAAAAGGAAGTCCTTCAATTCATAAAGAAGGGCTTCCTTTTTTGGCTATAATTACTCTGCAATCAAGGTTTCTAATCCAACCTTCATCATATCGGTGAAGGTATTTTGGCGTTCTTCTGCAGTTGTGTCTTCTTCTGGATTGACCAAGCTATCAGAGATGGTCATGATAGCTAGCGCATCAACATGGTGTTGGGCTGCCAGATAGTAAAGTGCTGCTGCTTCCATTTCCACAGCCTTGACTCCCCATTTACCAAGCTCAATGTTCTTTTCAAAGTAGTTTGAATAGAAGACATCAGATGACAAAACGTTCCCAACGTGGGTTGTCATACCGAGATCTTTGGCGATATGGTAGGCCTTATCCAACAAATCAAAGCTAGCGATTTGTGGAAAATCATACTGTGGCCAGTCATTACGGACGATGTTTGAGTTAGTTGCAGCTGCCTGCGCCAAAACCAATTCACGGACGTGGACATCTTCATTCAAAGAACCCGCAGTTCCCACACGGATCAATTTTTTCACACCGTAGTCAACAATCAACTCACGCGCATAAATCGAAATAGATGGCATTCCCATCCCAGTTCCCATGACTGATACACGGTGACCCTTGTAAGTACCAGTGTAACCAAACATGTTACGCACTTCGTTAAAACAAACAGCATCTTCAAGGAAATTCTCCGCAATAAATTTCGCACGAAGAGGATCCCCAGGAAGAAGAATTTTATCAGCAATTTCACCCTGCTGAGCAGCAATATGGATAGACATAATTTATGATACAAAGAGCGACAAGAAAACGACTGAAAATTAGGAATCTGACAAGAAATCCTGATTTCTCAGTCAGATTATCTATTTTCCAAGTTTTCCGCTCGTGTTCAAATTAGAACACTTCACTCTACCTTTCTGTTTTATTTTTTTCTCTCATAGAAAGCTACCTGAATTCTGTTCAAAATCAGCTAGTACTTTCCTTATAAGCTAGACAACCTAACTGTCATTGTATCATCAGATTATAAGACATCGTCATCACTCACCTTAGAATTCAATGTTGTTCCCCAGTGAGTGATTTTTCGATGGGCTTGTGCAAGAATTGGTCTATTATCATAGATTGTTTGCCATCTATTCCAAAAAAGACCAGTTCTTTTCTCAATCTTAATTCGAAGATTGCGCATATTAGACTTAATTGGGAGATTGAGGATAGAGCCTGCGGTCTGATTGCGCCCATTCCCTTCCCAAGAACGACTTCGGACAACTGATTGACCATTTTTATCTACTGTAACTTCTTCCCACGATATTGAATAACGTGCAATATAAGCACCACTATGTTGAATAGTTAGGGTTTTATCTTTTACAGGAGTGTAGTTTAACAGTTGTACAGGCTTAGAAGCTTGAGTAGTTACATTATTTTTAGCTACAAATCGAAAAACTTCTACTTCTGCAAGACTGAGAGCTTGATTTTTTTGACGCAATTGAATGCGAACACGGCGACCTAATTTACCATTCAACTGGAGATCTAAACTGCTTCCTTCTAAACGAGAAACATATTGTCTAGCAACTTCTGTCCCTTTTTCATCATATAAAATTACATCAAAGTCTGCCAAACGTTTGGAAAGTTCGCCATCCCCACGATTATGAAGGCGGACAAGCCCAACCTGTTCCGTACGACCTAAATCAACTTCCCACCAAGGTTGATTTTCAAACTTAGTATGAGTGATAGATTGTTGGCTATAATTACTATTGGTATTACCATCTAGAGCACGACTAGCATCTCCTCCAAATTCGGTAGAGCTTTGACGTGCTTGTTTTTTCCAAGCAATATTTTCAGCACGAAAAACCTGAACTTCTGCAAGACTGAGAGCGTTATATCCATCTAACTCAATGCGTACAAAACGAGCTTTCTTATAATCAATTGAAATCTGAGCGGAACTATCTCGTAAGTATGCAATACGCTTTCTTTCAATTTCCTTTCCAAAACTATCCAAAAGAATCACATTAAAATTAGTCAGTCTATCTTGAGCAGCATCTGTTCGATTGTAAATATTAATCTGACGAATCGTTTCTTCCTTATCTAAATCGACTTGCCACCAAGGTTTTGATTGAAAATCTGTATGAGTGACAGAGTTATGTCCGTAATTCCCATCTAATTTCCCATCAACCGCTCTTCTAGCATCTCCTCCAAAAGCTGTCGAACTTTGAGTTACTCGTTTCCCTAGAGCTATATTTTCAAGAGGTTCAGCGCTTGGTTGACTAGATGACAGAGGGACTTGTTGTTTCTTAAAGAAATAAACGTTGTCCAATTTTTGATCACGATATCCCTGTTTATCAAGCGTATCACGTTTTCCAATATTAAAATTCGGGATAGCATTCATTCTACTTTCAAAATAACCACGCGAACGGTGCTTGAAACTAGAGTTACCTGTAAAGGTTACAATATCATTATCATTACGAATCAAAGATGTCACAACATTATCATTATCAACCACATAATGTTTTATTTTTCCAGATAAAGCCAACTTACGACTTTCTAATCCTACATCCCAGAAACCATTTTTAGCATTCCAAATAGTTCGAGAAGTAATTACTTTAGGAGCGCTAAATGTCGTAACTTTTTTCAAAACATTATTATAAAAAGTAGGATATTTCTGATAAGCTTCAACTGCCGCTATTTGAGCTAAGTAGCCTCCCAGCGAATGACCTGTCATATAAAGATTGGTAATGCTGGAATCCTGCGCTAGTTCTTTTACAACATTACGGATATCATCCGCTTGTGCAGGTTTATTTCCTCCTAACAAAACAAAATCTGCACTTAAATCCTTGGCGTCATTAACTCGCGTTCCACGAATAGCCAACATTTGAACAGTATTGTCTTTTAAATAAGGAAGATCACTCTTAGTTTCAAACAAGAAAGCATCCAAGCCACTTGCTGTATGATAAGCCTTTTTCATCTTCCAAAATGGGGCTAACTCATTGTGCATCATTTTATATTCTTGACGATCAAGATAAAGACTTGGAAAAGGATTTTTATGATCTAGAATTTTGTCAATGTAATCATCATCACGATAAGCCAACTCCATAAAAAGGAGGGAATCACGATCTGTGACATACCATTGTTTCTTGTTATCATCTTCTCCATCTGCTAATCCATCTCCATCACTATCTGCTAGTAATGGATGGCTATGGTAACCTAAATAATCTTTCCCATCTTTATTGTAAATATACAATTCATCCTTATTTTTGATTCCATCATGATCATCATCACCATCAGGATCTAAAAATTTTCCACCGTATAAAGAATTATCTACAAGATCCTTCTCTACATGGAGTTCACCTTTAGAAATTTTGACAAAGTCTGCCTCTGTTACTGGACGAGAATTTTTCGGCTCATCCTTTAGAATTTCCTCTTTCTTCAATTCCTCATGAGGCACAGCAGATTCTTTCTTATATAATTCTTCTCCTGCTTTTTCTTTTCCATGTGTAACAACTTCTTTTGTTTCTAAAGTTGATTGAGTAGCTGTAGCTTTCTCCTCTGTAATAGATACTTCCTGTTTTTTATCAGTGTTTTCTTTTACGGGACTATCCTTTGCTACTACTGATACAGAGCCTTCATTTTTCAGACCATGATTTCCTTCATTGGCAGAAACACCTGTTGGTACTATAAAAGCAAAACCAACTGCTACAGATACAACTCCGATACTTAATTTTTTTATGCCAAAACGCATAATTTGTTGACCAATTTTCATTTATACATATATCTTTCTTTTATTTTTTTCACCCTCTTTACCAACAATATTCTCCAATCAGCTAATCTCCTTTAGCATCACGATTTCATTTTTATACTTTGTTAGCAAGGATTTGAAGAGGTTTATAAAAGTATAGGAACCTCATTCATTTTTCATATTATAATTCTATATAGAAGTTAAGTATTTCATTCATCTTCTACTTTATAGAGAAGTTTTCACACTTATTTTTCTTTCTCATAGTGCTGCAAGAATCGCTTTCAGCAAGCCTTTGAAATCGCCTTTGACACGTTCAGTTACTTCTACAACTTCCTCGTGGTTGAGTTCTTCTTGGAAACCAGCCGCAAAGTTAGTAATACATGAAATTCCTAGAACTTTCAAGCCTGAGTGGGCTGCCACAATAACTTCAGGAACAGTAGACATACCAACTGCATCTGCTCCCAATGCCTTATAAGCACGAATCTCTGCTGGTGTCTCATAAGTCGGACCAGTTACACCGATATAGACACCTTCATCAAGCTTGATACCAAGTTTCTTAGCCACTTCATGGGCAGTAGCACGGTATTCTGGTGTGTAGGCTTTAGACATATCAGGAAAACGAGGACCAAAATCATCCAAGTTTTCACCCATCAATGGGTTTTGCCCCGTCATATTGATATGGTCTGAGATAGCCATCAAAGTACCAGGACCAAAACTAATACCACCAGCTGCATTGGTTACAATGACACCTTCACATCCGAGAACTTTCATCACACGTACTGGAAAAGTCACGACTTCCAGAGGATTTCCTTCGTAGAAATGGAAACGACCTTGAAGAGCCAAGACTTTTCGACCTGCAAGTTCTCCATATACCAATTTACCAGCGTGACCAACTACTGTTGAACGGCCCCAGTTTGGAATCTCAGCATAGTCTACTACAACTGGATGTTCAATTTCTTCTGCCAGTTCTCCAAGTCCTGATCCAAGGATTAGACCGAACTCAGGCGCTTGGATTCCCTTTTCTTTCAGGAAAGCAGCTGTTTCATTGATTTTGTCTAAAAATGTCATTGTGTGTCTCCTTTTTATTTTTTAGCAATTGACCGATTTTGTCAAAAGTTTTTGCATTGCGAATGGTAATGTGGCGATAGAAAGGCATCTTGAGCAGGTGCTTATGATAGGCAGTCTTAGAGTAGGATTCTTCAGAAAATTTCCCCCAGAAAATCCCAAGTTTTCCAAAATGAAGCACTTCATCTTTCAGCTCTAAACTTTTAACCGTCTCGATGACTTGCTCCACATCCAAGCCCTCAGTGTAAAAGAGGACGTCTTTTCGTGCCAAGTCTTTGTTCCACCAAGCTGGTAGCTTTTCAAGTTCTTCTTCATAGTCTTCTTGACTCAGTAAAGAAAAACTTTGAATAAATGAATAATGGACTTCAAAGAAAACTTCTAATTTTTCAACTAATTGAGCTTTGGGGTCTATCGAAGTGAAGAAAATATTGCCACTGTTGATGTAGCTTTCAACCTTTTCCAGTCCCAACTCTGTCAGTTCTTGGCGAAGTTGCGCCATGACAACTTTATTTTTCCCACCTACATTAATGCCCCGAACAAGTAAAGCATAGCGTTTCATCTTACACCAATTTATCTAAGAAACTTTCCCCAATCATAGCAGTTTCAACACCAAAGTTATCCGCAACTGTCGCTGAGATATCTGCAAAATGTCCGACTGGAATAACACCATTTCCTTTAAAGGCAGGGCTGTAGGCCAACAATGGAATATATTCACGAGTGTGGTCTGTTCCTGCGTAAGTTGGGTCATTGCCATGATCCGCAGTAATCAAGAGTAGGTCATTTTCTCGCATAGCTGCGATAATTTCAGGTAAGCGTTCATCAAACTCATGCAAGCAATCACGGTAACCATGAGCATTGCGACGGTGACCGTAAAGGGCATCAAAGTCAACCAAGTTTGTGAATGAGAATCCTTTTTCAAACTCAGTAAGTGCCATAGTCTTCAATAGTGTATCAATCCCATGGCTATTTGACTTATTGTGACCCATGTCGTGGTTGATACCAGCACCGTTAAAGATATCATTGATTTTACCAACAGCGTAAGTATCGATACCAGCCTCGTTCAATTTATCCAAAACAGTCGGTGCAAATGGAGATACTGCCAAGTCACGACGGTTTGCTGTGCGAGTGAAGTTACCAGGCTCACCTACATAAGGACGAGCAATGATACGACCGAGAAGGGCTGGACGATTAAGGGTAATCGAACGTGCATATTCACAGATACGGTACAATTCATCCAGAGGAATGATGTCTTCATGAGCAGCAATCTGCAAAACAGGATCTGCTGAAGTATAGATAATCAACTCTCCAGTTTCCATCTGACGTGGTCCAAAGTCATCGATAACGGCTGTTCCTGAGTAAGGTTTGTTGGCTTCACGAATGACCTTGCGTCCTGAAAATTCTTCGATTTTTGTCAAGATTTCTTCTGGGAATCCGTTCCAGAAAGTATCGAAGGGCTCAGTAATGTTGAGTCCCATGATTTCCCAGTGACCAGTCATCGTATCCTTACCAAGAGATACTTCTTCCAATTTTGTTGCATACCCTGTTGGATTGCTTTCAACTGGCACAGTCTTAAGAGGAGTTTCACGTGGAATATTTCCTAGACCGATTTTAGCCATGTTTGGCACATTCAAACCAACTGTTTTTGAAATGTGTCCCAGTGTGTCAGAAGCTCCATCTGGAACCCCTGCATTGACAAAGTTATTAGCATCTGGTGCAGCACCGATTCCTACAGAATCTAATACTACCAAATGAATACGATTAAATTTTGACATAGTGTATCTCCTTCTATTTTCCTTTTCTTGAGGTTAAAATCTGAATCCCGTCTCGTCCAGCAACAATAACCTTATCCACCATTTGGTTGAATAAGCCGTGCTCTACGACACCAACAACTTGGTCCAATTCTTGCCCAAAGGTAATTGGATCTTCGATGACATCCAAGGCTAAGTCAATGATAAAGTTCTGCATATCCGTCACAAAACGGTGGCCGTCTTTTTCACGGAAACTTGGTTTGTAGCCAGCTCGCTCAAAACGACGGAAAAGCTGTTCTGCACCATATTGAACCACTTCCACAGGCAATTTAAAAGCACCTAGTTTGTCTACCAGCTTGCTTTCATCCACCACCCAAATGTATTCTTTTGAGGGCGTTGCGACAACCTTCTCCATGAGAAGGGCACCACCACCGCCTTTGATTCCATTAAACTGACTATCCACTTCATCCGCGCCATCAACCGTCACATCAACCAAATCTACTTGGTCAATAGACTTGAGCGGAATATTAAGCCCTTCAGCCTGTTTACTAGTCACGCTAGAAGTCGTTACGGCTGTAATCTGCAAACCTTCTTCCTTAATCCGACGACCGATTTCTTCAACAAAATAATAGGCAGTAGAGCCAGTACCCAATCCTACTACCATGCCATCCTTGACAAACTCAGCAGCCTTGATGCCTGCCATTTTCTTCAGATTTTCCACTCAAACACCTCCACTAAAGAGCTACCTTCATTATATCATGTATACCTTTATTATTCAAAAGTTGGAAACATCAAATATTCTATTTTCAGTAACATTAAAACAAGAAAATAAGATTAAAAATATTTTCATTTCAGAAATTCTTTATTATAATTTTTAAAAATTTGTAAAATGAATAAAAAAAGCAATTAAACAAGAACATTCATTGTTATAAAACTATTTCCGTTTCTTTTTTCCATTTGAAGTATTTTTCCAAAAATTTCTCGTAATTGACCTTCTGTAATACAAAAAATGATTAAATAGAGACATAAATAAAATAGGTAACATATTTGGTAAAGTAAAGGTCTTTAAAATTTTTTCAACAACCTATCGAAGTTGAAGTAAAAGGTTTGGATTGAGAATGAATCTGATTATGAAAATGATTGGTGTCAAAATTATAAAAACACATATTATAAGGTATAAAAAACTTGATATTATGCGTTTTATCTTAAAAAAATTTTCTAAATTTCCCACTCAAATTAAGTTCTCCCCCAGTCTCTTTTGAGATATTTTATTCATTACTTTAGGAAGACAATTACTAATTTCCGTTGGCAAGACCACATAATGTTCTTGAGCTAATTCTTGGGCTATGGCTGAATGAAGATGGGTCGCTACTATCACACGTTCATAAAGACTGGCCTGTCGGAATTGGCCTGCAAATCCTGCAATCATTCCAGCAAGAGTATCTCCCATTCCCCCAGTCGCCTGATAGGGACCACCAACCTGTAACTGGTAATAATCAGACTGGCCAGCTTGCCAAATACGAGTAGCTGAACCTTTTTCAACTAAAATCGTTCCTTGAGGGAAGGAAGTCAGGCCACTAGCCGTTGCATCTTTGTTTTGCTTTTCAATAGGAATACCAGACAGTTTTTCCCATTCTTTTTGATGGGGAGTTAAGATAAACTGGTTAGACGGAAATGACAAACTTGTTCTAGCAAGGATGGTTAAGGCCCCTCCGTCTACAATCAAAATCTGATTTTGTCTTAATTTAGCAAATACCCGTTTGACTAAATCTTCTCCAAAAGCATCGTCTCGTAAACCAGATCCTAGCAAGATAACTTCTGCCTTCTCCAATTGCTCTTTTAACAATTGCTGGTCTTGAAGAGAAAAGGCCATAGCCTCAGGTAAATGGCTGTGCAAAGCTGGGATATTTTCCCTATCTGTTCCAACAGTCACCAAACCAGCTCCACTTTTAACAGCTGCCAAAGCAGCCATGATGATAGCACCACCATAAGGATAAGTCCCACCAAGCAACAGCAGACGGCCATAGTCTCCTTTATGACTGGTACGAGAACGTTCAATAATGACTTTTTCTAGTAAGGCTTGATCAATCACTTTCATCGTTTTTTCCTCTCGCATTTATTATACAACAAAAAAGAGGCGCAGACCTCCTTATTAAAAATTTAAAATTTAAAATTTAAAATTTATATTTAGTTACTAATCCAACAAAATGGGATTTGTTCTTAAGCACATAATGTATTCTTCGATTTTTCTCTCCAGCTCATCTTTATTTTCTTCCAAGGCAGGATAAAACCCTGTAACTCCGTATCCAATCATTTTGTACAGAGCGATAAGGTGGTAACTATTTTCCGATTTTTTATTTACTATATCAGATTCATTTGCAATCTCTTCCATATTGCATAGTTTCTCAAAAGTTTGTCTGTTTGCAATTTTTTGATAAGACTTCCACATTTCCTCTTCTGTTTTATCGCTTCGGTTAGGCGTTTACCAGGCCTTTTTCATTTGTGATATCCAAATATTTTTATAATCCTTGCTGCTAAAACTTATCAGTGATAACAACACATTCTTCCCAAAAGCTATACAAAAAAATTATATTTAAAAACTAATTCATAGCCTAACCGCACCTCATATTTATAGTCGGATATTTTAATATAAAGAGGAGTATCACAACAAACTATTCTATTTAATGGAACAATTACCCCTTTAACTTCTAATTTTCAATTTTCATTATCTATACCCAAAAATAATAAAACATTTTTCAATATCATCATATTCATAAAGAATACTAAATTTATTAAGCATACACTCTATTTCTGTTTTTTTATCAGTAACACATATCTTTGGCTCAATTAAACGTCCTTGACCAAGAACTTTCTCAAATTTACTTCTAATTTTAAACCATTCAACAATTCTCATATTCATATGAAAAAAATGTTCAGCAGCATCAATCGTCCAATACATGCTAGGCTCTTCTTCATCAAAAAACGTCTTATATTGTATCGGGATGTCTCTCATGTTCTCCATGATGGAATCTATCAGTTCTTTCCATTTTGTATTGTTCATAAAAAAGGTTAGAGTTCTTTCTTCAATAACCTGTTTAATTTTTTCTTTTTCAGTTTTTTTGTTGTTATATTTCCCATTTTCAATTTCGTCTATAATGTGTTGCATTACAGATAACACTCTATCATCTATTCTTTGATAAACATAAGATGGCGATATACATTTTTATCTCTTTGTACATAATACCACCCGTAATGCACCCAACCAGTAACTATAAAATGGAAATCTCCCTCCCAACTTATATCGAAATAAATTCTATCTTCATCATTAGAACTACTTATTTTGATAACTCCACTTCTCGGATTTAGTTTTTCACATAAAATATCATTTATTAGTTTCATCTATCACTATTTTTACTTACACCTTCAAATTTACCAGTCTGTTTCTAATACAAACATTTTATTCTTCAAACTTTTCCTCAACATTAAAAATCACTTCACAATCGCAACCAGCACCATTTTCTCGCAAAAATTCTATAACCTTTTCAATATCCGCATTTTTATCTTTCAAAAACTCATTTGTTAAAGAAAAATCGTGATTACACTCTACCGTTTCTGATTTATCATTTAGATAATCAAATAATTCATAAAATAATTTCTTTTCCATCGGTAAGTTCTCTTCAAATTCTTCCATTTGTTTGACTTGATATTCTTGTAACAATTTTCTCTTCTCAAATTTGTTCATGAGCTTTTCTCCTTTATTAAATTGTTTTTTTTTAATCATTTATTTTTTTACGTTATACACCATATCTCCGATGTTCCAAACATACATAATTGCCGTCACTGGTCGTTTCCCATCTTCCCGCAGCCATCCTGTATATGTAGTTGTGTTGCCATAATAGCCTTCAATAATGATTTCAAATTCTGAGTCTATATATTCATACATAAATTGTTGTAAACCAATAGAATTTCCATTGAAACGTCCTTCACCCACGATTTTGTTAAATATCAATACATCGCACAGGTCGATATCACATTTTTTAAAACATATTTCACCAGGGTATGATCTTTTTTCACCTTCCACAAATTCATATATTTTATTAGACTTCCTACAAAACTAAAATCCTAGTTCACGGTTGATAATAGCAACAACCAAATTCATTCGTAATCCGAAGCGTTTACGATAATTTCGATAAGTTGTTGAAAACATTTTAAACGTTTTTACTTTGGCAAAAATATTCTCAATCTTGATTCTTTCTTTAGATAGCACATGATTATAAGATTTATCTTCAAGAGTTAGTGGCTTAAGTTTGCTTGATTTCCTCGGAGTTTGCGCTTGTGAATACATCTTCATGAGCCCTTGATAACCACTGTCAGCCAAGATTTTACCAGCTTGTCCGATATTTATACGACTCATTTTGAACAACTTCATATCGTGGCAATAGTTCACCGCAATATCCAAAGAAACAATTCTCCCTTGGCTTGTGACAATCGCCTGAGCCTTCATAGCATGACATTTCTTTTTACCAGAATAATTCGCTAGTTGATTTTTTAGGACGGTTGATTTTTACCTCTGTTGCATCCACAATCACCGTATCCTCAGCACCAAGGTGAGTTTTTGAAATCGTAAAACCACTTTAAAGAAGAGTCACTTCAATCCATTGACTCCGACAGATTAAGTTGCTTTCGTGAATGCAAAAATCAGCCGCAATTTGTTCATAAGTGCGGTATTCTCGCGTGTATTGAAGAGTGGCCATAAGAAGGTCTTCTAGGCTTAATTTAGGTTTTCGTCCACCTTTTTCGTGTTTAAGTTGATAAGCTGTTTTTAACACAGCTAACATCTCTTCAAAAGTAGTACGCTGAACACCAACAAGGCGCTTAAACCGAACATCAGTTAATTGTTTACTTGCTTCATAATTCTATTGTATCATATTTTTGTTTCGCAGGAAGTCTAGTGGATGAACGCCTTTTTAGAAGAGCTTTCACAAGTTTATCCAGATGATTATCTTTTACTTGTCATAGACAATGCTATATGGCATAAATCAAGTACCTTAAAAATTCCGAGTAATATTGGCTTTACCTTTATTCCTCCACACACACCAGAGATGAACCCCATTGAACAAGTGTGGAAAGAGATTCGTAAACGTGGATTTAAGAATAAAGCCTTTCGAACTTTGGAAGATGCCATACAAGGACTGGAGAAGGAAATGATAAAGTCCATCGTTAATCGGCGATGGATTAGAATGCTTTTTGAAAACAGATGAGTATAAGTTAGAACAAGGAAAACATTACAATGTAACCATCATTCACCTTGCAAAAAAACTTATCAGAATGCTGTTTTATCTTCTCAAAAACGAGCTACCCTTTGACGAACAAAAGTAATGTAACTTCTGAATTTGACACAGGATTACCTTTGAAAAAATGGATTTTTTCAAGGGATTTTTGACGTGCTCTAAAATCAGCAAATTTGAAACAAGAAATATTTTAGATAAAACTATTGACTTTTCTTATAGTTTGTCTTTTGTAATCTTATATCTAAAATTTAATATTCATTTCTGCCATTTTAGATATAGCTATAGAAAATACACTCTCTTCAGCGAATTTTCTCTTATTTTCTATCCAATGTCCGAAGCGCTGCCTGATAAGTTTGCTCCATTAGCATGGTAATGGTCATAGGGCCAACACCTCCAGGAACTGGCGTAATGTGACTAGCAAGTGGTGCAACCGCCTCATAATCAACATCCCCACAAAGCTTCCCATTTTCATCTCGGTTCATCCCAACGTCAATGACAACCGCACCTGGTTTCACAAAATCAGGAGTCACAAATTTAGCACGACCAATTGCTACAACAAGAATATCCGCTTTTGCAGCAACCTTGGCGAGATTATGGGTGCGTGAGTGAGTCAAGGTCACTGTCGCATTCTTGGCCAACAGAAGCTGGGCCATGGGTTTCCCAACAATGTTTGAACGACCGATGACAACCGCATTTTTACCTTCTAAGTCAATCCCATATTCATGAAACATTTCCATAATTCCTGCAGGTGTTGATGGAATCATGACTGGATGACCAGACCAAAGACGTCCCATGTTGAGCGGATGAAAACCATCCACATCCTTTTCTGGGTCAATAGCCAATAGAACCGCCTCTTCATCAATGTGTTTTGGTAAGGGCAACTGGACCAAAATCCCATGCCAAGCTGGATCCTGATTATATTTAGCAATCAAGTCTAACAATTCCTCTTGAGTAATAGTCTCTGGAACTCGCACTACTTCGCTACGGAAACCAGCCGCAAGGGCTGACCTCTCCTTGTTGCGAACGTAGACTTGGCTGGCTGGATTGTCCCCAACCAAAATCACTACCAAACCAGGCACTAGACCTGTTTCTTCCTTTAATTTTGCAGTCTTTTCAGCCAGCTGTCCCTGCAATTTTGCCGCTAGAGCCTTCCCATCAATAATCTGTGTCATATTACTTCTCTTTTCTTACAAATATCTTTAATTATACCAAAAAATACAATGTAGCTCTAACACTTCTTGACTAGGTCATCCTATAGCTTCAAACTATAAGAAAAAGCTCTGGTTGAGCTTTTCACTAATCTTGTCTTGAAATTTTAAAATAGATTATAAAACCTTACTCAAGAAGTCCTTAGTCCGTTGTTCTTGGGTTTGTTCAAAAATCTGTTCAGGTGTTCCGTCTTCAACAACCACACCGTCTGCCATAAAGATAACACGATCTGCCACCTCACGGGCAAATCCCATCTCATGTGTTACGATAACCATAGTCATCCCTGACTTGGCTAAGTCTTGCATAACAGCCAATACCTCACCTACCATTTCAGGGTCCAAGGCTGAAGTTGGCTCGTCAAAGAGCAATACATCAGGTTCCATGGCCAACCCACGCGCAATAGCAATCCGTTGTTGCTGGCCACCTGACAAACTCTGTGGATAAGCATCTGCCTTATCTGGCAAACCAACTTTTTCCAAAAGCTCTTGAGCTCTCTTCTCAGCCACTGCCTTGCTCTCACCTTTGGTCTTGATAGGTGACAAGGTGATATTTTCCATCACAGTCATATTAGGAAAGAGATTGAATTGTTGGAAAACCATGCCCATCTTCTCACGCATGGCAAACAGGTCATTCTTCTTGTCCGTAATATCGACTCCCTCAAAGATAACCTTCCCCTTAGTTGCTTCTTCCAACAAATTCATAGACCGAAGCAAGGTAGATTTCCCGCTCCCTGAAGGACCAATGATAACCACAACTTCTCCTCTTTTAATCTCGAGGTTGATGCCCTTCAATACTTCATTCTTTCCAAAGGATTTATGTAAATTTTCGATTTTTATCAAGGTTTTTGTCATTATTTCTTATCTCCTTGTCCCATACGTTTTTCAAAAGCTTTCAAGGCTACGGTCAAAATAGAAGTCATAATTAAGTAGTAAAAGGCTGCAAATAAAAGTGGTGTCAAAGGCAAATAGGTTGTTGTAGAAACTGTTGTAGCCCCATTCCACAACTCCATGACACCAATAGCTGATAAGAGAGAACTATCCTTGATAATAGTGATAAATTCGTTTCCCAATGCTGGCAAGATATTTTTGATTGCTTGTGGCAAAATCACATAGCGCATGGCATTTTTAGGACGAATCCCTAGCGAATAAGCCGCTTCTAACTGACCTTTAGGAACCGCATTAATACCGGCACGAACAGTCTCAGAAACATAAGCACCACTGTTCATAGAGATAATCAAAATTCCTGGAATCAGACGAGAAAGATCAACACCCAAAATCCCAACCTGAATAGTCGGAGCATTGATATGCATAAGGGCAAAGGCAATCATAATCTGAACCATCATCGGTGTCCCACGGAAAATCCAAACGTACAAGTTGGCGAGCCAGACAAGCGGTTTAAACTTTGAACGTTGCCCAAAAGCCAAGACAACACCCAAAATAGTTCCCAAAAAGACAACACAGATAGAAATGAGAACCGTCACGACAGCCCCATAGTTAAAATAAGGTAAATACTTAGGTAAAAAAGAAAAATTCATAGTCACACTGCTTTCTAAAATAGAATACTGTATGATTATAACATGGAATGAATTAAAATTCAAATCTTTTGTCTAATTTATTCAAAAAAACTTTAAGCTGGTAGAATTAGCGAGAAATCTTAGTTTTTTCTAGGCAAGTTGGCCTCCTTTATGGTAAAATAGTAACGATAAGAAATGAAGGAGAATCAAAATGGAATCACATTTGGTTAGAATCATCAACCGCCTTGAAGCAATGGCAAAAGATGGCGGAAATTTAAAACGTAATTTTGAACGCGAAGGAGTTGTTGTTGCAGAAGTTGCATACAGCCATGATGAAGAAAACGGCTCAATTTTTACCCTTCGTGATGTAGAAGCTCGCGAAACTTATACTTTTGACAGTATTGACTTAATCGCCATGGAGATTTACGAACTCCTCTACTAATCTAAAACAAGCTGGGATTGCCCCTGCATGTCTAACCAAAATCCTTTTTGTCTCACAAATAGGATTTTTTTATAGTCCCAATTCACAAAGATTTTCATTGTAACAACTTCTCAAAGCTGCAATCTTTTTACTTGCTTTACATCCCAATCCTGTTATAATTAAAGTATAGAAATTTGACTATTTTTGACCTTTGAACAGGTCAGGCTAAAGAAAGAAATGAGGTAGATGTATGCTTTGTCAAAACTGTAAAATCAACGACTCAACAATTCATCTTTATACCAATCTCAATGGAAAACAAAAACAAATTGACCTCTGTCAAAACTGCTATAAGATTATCAAAACAGATCCTAACAATAGCCTCTTTAAAGGTATGACGGATCTGAATAATCGTGACTTTGATCCCTTTGGTGATTTCTTCAATGATCTAAACAATTTCAGACCTTCTAGCAATACCCCTCCTATTCCCCCAACCCAATCAGGTGGAGGTTACGGTGGAAACGGCGGTTATGGTTCCCAAAATCGTGGACCTGCTCAAACTCCGCCCCCAAGCCAAGAAAAAGGCCTGCTGGAAGAATTTGGTATTAACGTAACTGAGATTGCCCGTCGTGGAGATATAGACCCTGTTATTGGACGCGACGATGAGATTATCCGTGTCATCGAAATTCTCAATCGTAGAACTAAGAATAATCCTGTTCTTATCGGTGAACCAGGTGTCGGAAAAACGGCCGTTGTCGAAGGTCTAGCTCAGAAAATCGTTGATGGAGATGTTCCGCATAAACTCCAAGGTAAACAAGTCATCCGCTTGGATGTGGTTAGCTTGGTTCAAGGAACGGGGATCCGAGGACAATTTGAAGAACGCATGCAAAAACTCATGGAAGAAATTCGCAAACGTGAGGATATTATCCTCTTTATCGATGAAATCCATGAAATTGTCGGTGCTGGTTCTGCGGGCGATGGCAATATGGATGCTGGAAATATCCTCAAGCCAGCCCTTGCTCGTGGGGAGCTGCAACTAGTCGGTGCTACTACCCTCAATGAGTACCGTATCATTGAAAAGGATGCTGCCCTAGAGCGTCGTATGCAGCCTGTCAAAGTTGATGAACCAACAGTGGAAGAAACAATCACTATCCTTAAAGGGATTCAAAAGAAATACGAAGACTATCACCACGTTCACTATACCGATGCTGCAATTGAAGCAGCTGCAACTCTTTCTAATCGCTACATCCAAGATCGCTTCTTACCTGACAAGGCTATTGACCTCTTAGATGAAGCTGGTTCTAAAATGAACTTGACCTTGAATTTTGTTGATCCTAAAGTAATTGATCAACGCTTGATTGAGGCTGAAAATCTCAAATCTCAAGCTACACGAGAAGAAGACTTTGAGAAGGCCGCCTACTTCCGCGACCAGATTGCCAAGTATAAGGAAATGCAAAAGAAAAAGGTCACAGACCAGGACACTCCTATCATCAGTGAGAAAACCATTGAGCACATTATCGAGCAGAAAACCAACATTCCTGTTGGCGATTTGAAAGAGAAAGAACAATCTCAACTCATCCATCTAGCCGAAGATCTCAAGTCTCATGTCATTGGCCAAGATGATGCAGTCGATAAGATTGCCAAGGCTATTCGCCGTAATCGTGTCGGTCTCGGTACGCCTAACCGCCCAATCGGAAGCTTCCTCTTTGTCGGACCAACTGGTGTCGGTAAGACAGAACTTTCCAAACAACTGGCTATCGAACTCTTTGGTTCTGCTGACAGCATGATTCGCTTCGATATGAGTGAATACATGGAAAAACACAGTGTAGCTAAATTAGTAGGCGCCCCTCCAGGTTATGTTGGCTACGATGAGGCTGGGCAATTAACTGAAAAAGTCCGCCGCAATCCATATTCTCTTATTCTCTTGGATGAAGTAGAGAAAGCCCATCCAGATGTTATGCACATGTTCCTTCAAGTCTTGGACGATGGTCGTTTGACAGATGGACAAGGACGCACCGTTAGCTTCAAGGACGCTATCATCATCATGACTTCAAATGCTGGGACTGGAAAAGCCGAAGCCAACGTTGGATTTGGGGCTGCTAGAGAAGGACGAACTAACTCCGTCCTCGGTGAACTCGGCAACTTCTTTAGTCCAGAGTTTATGAACCGTTTTGATGGCATTATCGAATTTAAGGCTCTCAGTAAGAATAACCTCCTTCAGATTGTCGAGCTCATGCTAGCAGATGTTAACAAGCGTCTTTCAAGTAACAACATTCATTTAGATGTAACTGACAAGGTCAAAGAAAAATTGGTTGACCTCGGCTATGATCCAAAAATGGGGGCACGCCCACTTCGTCGTACTATTCAAGACTATATTGAAGACGCAATCACTGACTACTACCTTGAAAATCCAAGCGAAAAAGACCTAAAGGCAGTTATGACCAGCAAGGGCAAGATTCAAATTAAGTCTGCCAAAAAAGCTGAAGTAAAAACTTCTGAAAAAGAAGTATAAATCCTATAGAAAAGGAGTAGAAAATGAAAATTTTCTGCTCTTTTTTACTAAAATAACTATAAGTTCTTGACAGCTCAGCCTTTGTCCATTAAGATAATAATAAAGATAATAGATAATGAGGAAAATGCAATGGTAAACCCAACTTTTGGAGAAAAGAAAGCAAATACAGACTATGTTACTCGTTATGGAGTTTATGCAGTTATCCCTGACGCTGAACAAAAACAAATTGTTCTTGTTCAAGCACCAAATGGTGCTTGGTTCCTACCAGGTGGCGAAATTGAAGCTGGTGAAAACCATCAAGAAGCCCTAAAGCGTGAATTGATTGAAGAGCTTGGCTTCACAGCTGAAATTGGTACCTATTACGGACAAGCTGACGAATATTTCTACTCTCGTCACCGTGACACCTACTACTACAATCCCGCCTACCTCTATGAAGCGACCTCTTTCAAAGAAGTGCAAAAACCACTAGAAGACTTTAATCATATTGCCTGGTTCCCTATTGACGAGGCTATTGAAAATCTCAAACGTGGTAGTCATAAATGGGCAATCCAATCTTGGAAAAAACAGCATAAGATTGACTAAATCATGCTACTTTATTCAAAAAGTGCTATAATAGAATTAGAAAATCGGAGGAAATGTTATGAAGCTTATCAATACGACAAACTCACACTCGCAACTTGTAAAAAGCCAGCTAGAAAGTACAGATGCTACCCTTGTTGAGGTTTATTCTGCAGGAAATACAGATGTTATTTTTACCCAAGCTCCGCTTCACTATGAAATCCTCATCTCAAACAAACACCGTGCTATTCGCGAAACTGAAATCGAAGCTATTCAAGAATTTTTCTTGAAACGTAAAATTGATAAGGACTCTATTGATGAAGCCAATATCAAAACACTCTACTCAGAGAAATTAATTGAAATTTCGATTCCAACCAAATAACATTTTGGAGAGATTAAAAAGTTTTTTGAACCTTATAACACAAAACTAGGTTCTTACTTGCTTTTTAAATCGTCTCCAATTTTTTATCTTAAGATTTTATCATACAAGATTTTATAGACAATTAATAAAAAAGATTTGGTTCTGCTTCTCACAAAACCAAATCTTTTTTATTATTTTAGAAACGAATTGTCTCACGTGTCTTTTCATATGAAGTAACAAAACGGTTGGTTACACCAGGTTCTGCAACTTCCAAAGCTTGCGAAATCTTATCAAATGAAGCATGGTAATCAAATTCTTTTTCAAAGATTTCTAATGATTCATTAAAGGCTTCTTGAATTCGTTCATCAAATGAGCGGTAACGGTTCGAATACTGTAGTAATTGTTCAGTCAAAGTTGCATATTTAACAATATCATAAGTTTCATCTTCAAGTGCTTCCATGCCATTTGTTGTAATCTCAAGCATACGGTTTACAACTTCGATATTGACCTGAGTTTCTTCTAGTTCAGCCATTAACTCTTCTGTATGGTTACTTGCTGTAAAGAACAACTGTAAGAAATTCTGAGGAATACCTGGAAGATTGCGCTTTTCCATATATCTCTTAATTGTATGAAGACGATTAACATAAACATTTGCTTTCTGGCGAGCATTGATATCATCTTTTTCAATCTGAGCAAGACGTTGACTAAGTTCAACTTGCTCATCCTCAATTTCTTTCAAAGTTGCTTGTAAGTTTTCCAAACGTTCTTCAAGTAATGAATATGGCTCAGAATATTCCTCTTGTTCAGAAGTTAATGCTAATACAGATTCTTCCAAAGAGTCTAATTCAGATTGCAATCTATGAACATGACTAACATCTATTTCAGAAAGTAGATAATTCTGGCTTAATCGTTGAATATCATCCACTAAAACAGTATTACTATCTTTCATATGTTGAAGATAAGTAGGAAGTGTTGCTACTAAACCTTCTACTACTTTCTGTGCAGCAATTTCTCGTGTAAAAATATCATAAAGTGCATTAACCTCTTCTTGGATTTGAGTATTTTCGTACTCTGCATTATCCAATTCTAATTGCGCAATATTCTCATGATTTTTCTTGAGAGCTTCATAAAGTAGTTGGAAACGCGCTTCAATATCCGTTTCAGCAAAATGATAATTAGCATCTAAAAGCTTACGATAACCATCTTCTAAATCTTCTAGCTGATCAGGTAGCTCTTTAGATAATGTTGTTACGACTGCTGGTATACGATCAACAATATGGGTCAAAGCCAAGATATGATTTTCAGCATTATCCAAAATCACAGCAGCTTCTACTGGGTCACCAGACGAATTTAAAGTTACAAACTGAGAAAACTCTGATTGGATATTTTCCAATTGTTTTTCGATTTCAGATAAACCTTGTCCATATTCTTCAGAATGATCAGCAACTCGGTGTTGTAACTCTTCAAACAAGTCCAAGGTATGCAGAACACGTCCACTATTTTTAGACTCTTGTTTCTCCAAATCTGCCAAGGCATTGCGAATTGATGCAATATCTTCTTCAATCAAGGTAATTTGACTCTCGATTTGATCAATTTGATGACTAGCTTTGAAAAAACGGAATGAGTTGTTATAACCTTCTGCCTCGAAAAGATTATTTTCGATATCTGCAAAAGAGTTAAGAGATAGGTCAACCCATTTTTGGTTCCATTCACGGAAAGTCACCTGACTTTGTCCAATCAAGTGCATATTTTTTACAGCTTCAACTTCATCATTAACTGGAAGATTATACAGCTCTTCTTTTTTCTCTTCTAAAATTGCTAATTTACTTTCATTGCGCTTCCTTACATAGATTGCGATAGCATAGGCAATGACCAATAAAACTGCAACTGCAATTATTAAATAAATTACTAGTCTAGCAGACATATTAAACTCCTTTTTTACTTGAAACAATCGTAATGATTATATCATATTTTTTAGACCAAGGGAACTACTTCTCCCGTTTTTTAGACATCAAGTGTACTATAGATAGCATTTTCTTCGATAAACTCACGACGAGGCTCTACTCGATCCCCCATCAACATATCAAAGATTTTATCTGCTTCTGCAGCATCATCAACAGAAACTCTGGCCATCAAGCGATGTTCGGGATCCATGGTTGTTTCCCATAACTGATGATCGTCCATTTCACCCAAACCTTTATAACGCTGAATGGTCGGTTTGGTTCGACCTTCACTATAACGGGCTAAAGCTTCTTGGAGTTTGATTTCCTGATCTGCACCTGGCTGGATATATTCTTTAATTTCACTTCCAACCTTAACACCGTAGATTGGTGGTTGGGCAATATAAACATAACCAGCTTCTAGGATTGGTTTCATATAACGATAAATCAAGGTTAAAAGAAGGGTACGAATATGAGCTCCATCGACATCGGCATCGGTCATCAAAACGAGTTTTTGGTACCGAGCTTTTGAAACATCAAATTCTGCTCCAAATCCTGTTCCCATAGCTGTAAAAAGACTTCGAATTTCTTCGTTGGCAAGAATTTTATCCATGCTTGCTTTTTCAACGTTCAAAATCTTACCACGAATTGGAAGAATTGCCTGAAATTCACGGTTACGACCAGATTTGGCTGATCCACCAGCTGAGTCTCCTTCGACGATGAAGAGTTCTGTTTCAGCAGGATTGTTAGAAGAGCAGTCTGCTAGTTTTCCTGGAAGGTTGGAAATTTCCAAACCAGATTTTTTACGAGTGACTTCACGCGCACGCTTGGCAGCAACACGAGCCTTAGCAGCCAAAATCCCTTTTTCCACGATACGTTTAGCAATCTGTGGATTTTCCATGAGGAAATCAGAGAAGGCATCGCTGAAGAGGCGATTGGTGATCTTGACCACTTCGCTGTTTCCCAGTTTGGTCTTAGTTTGTCCTTCAAACTGTGGATTTGGGTGCTTAACTGAAATCACCGCAGTTAATCCTTCTCGGACATCTTCCCCTGTTAAGTTGTCCTCATTGTCTTTCAGTAACTTATTTTTACGAGCATAATCATTGATAACACGAGTCAGTGCAGTACGGAAACCTTGTTCATGTGTTCCACCTTCATGGGTATGAATATTGTTGGCAAAACTCATGACATTTTCATGGTAACCCGTTGTGTACTGCATGGCTACTTCAACTGTGATATCATCCATCTCACCGTCAGTATAGATTGGTGTATCAAAGATAACATCCTTGTTCTCATTGATATATTCAACGTAGCTAGCAATCCCACCTTCATAGTGGTAATGCTTAGTTTGTTCTAACCCCTCACGCTTATCTGTGATGGAGATTTGAAGACCACGATTTAGAAAGGCCAATTCTTGAATCCGTTTATTTAATTTATCAAAATCAAAGGTTGTTGTTTCAGTGAAGATTTCTGGGTCCGGTGTAAAATGAACCGTTGTTCCAGTTCTATCTGTGTCTCCAACTACTTCAAGATCTGCAACAACATGACCACGACGGTATTCTTGGTAATGAATTTTACCGTTTTTGTGGACATGAACGTCTAATTGAGTGGAAAGGGCATTAACTACTGATGACCCTACTCCGTGAAGACCACCTGAAACCTTGTAGCCGCCACCGCCAAATTTACCTCCAGCGTGAAGAACAGTAAAGACAGTCTCAACGGCAGGTCGGCCTGTTTTTTCCTGAATATCGACTGGGATACCACGCCCATCATCGACAACAGTGATCGAATTATCTGGCTCAATGAAGACTTGAATATGGTTGGCAAATCCTGCCAAGGCCTCGTCGATTGAGTTATCAACAATTTCCCATACTAGATGGTGAAGACCTTCTTTTGAGGTTGATCCGATATACATCCCTGGACGCATACGGACAGCCTCTAAGCCCTCTAAAACTTGAATTTGACTGGCATCATAATCTTGTGCCTGCAGATTTTTGATTTCTTCTGTCATCTTTTTCCTTTTTCTTACATGTCTAATACTTGTCTTAAATTCACGATACTGGTAAACAAGTGGGTATCGAGTCCAGCAGCTTGCCCTGCTTCAATATCAATCGGTCGATCACCAATGACAAGGCCAGAGCTAATCTGATACTTTTCTCTTAAATAAATCATAGACTCAGGATTTGGCTTTCTCTTAAAACCTGAGCTAGAAGTCACCACTTCTGTAAAGTAGGTAGCTATAGAGGTTTTTTCTAAAATTTCCAAGACCTGATCATTTCGATGAGAAACCAAAAAATGACGCCCACCTTGATTTGAAATGTCTTCCAATAAGTCAGAAACTCCTTCAAATAAAATCGGATGTTCAAGCTCTCTGGCTTCATTTTCCTTGTACTTTTCTAAAAAATGCTCTAAGTTGGGAGCGAATGTCTCAATCGCAAAATCAGTAGAAACCTTTAAAGCTTGATAGACACTATCATGATCTTGTGTGATACCATACAGCGCTAATGTTTCAACAAATGCAGCTGTTGAAGTTTCATAATTATCCAGTAAAGTTCCACCTAAATCCCAGATGTAATCGTGATATTTCATACCCCTCATTATACCATTTTTTTATGAAAAAAGCGATGATTTCCCTGAGTTTTCCACATAAAAAACGAGAGGTTAACTCCCGTTTTACTGATTTTTACCAAAAACATCTCGATAGAGCATTCCAGTTCGTAAACTCTCTGCGTCTCCCCCTAATTGATCCACTAACTCGTAGGCAAAGGCAAGGGCTGTCGAGGGACCTCGACTGGTTGTCAAATGACCATCGACCACTACTGTTTCCTTGACGTATTGCCCATCAAGGATTTGCTCTTGAACACCATCATAGCAAGTGTACTTCTTGTTTTTCAATACTCCTGCTTGATTGAGGGCAATTGGTGCCGCACAAATGGCTGCCAGTTTCTTCCCTTCTTGCTCGAAATTTTGCAATTCTTGAATCAAGGCCTGATTGTCACGCAAATGTGCAGATCCAGGCATCCCTCCAGGAAGAACAATCATATCATAGGCTGATAAATCTCCATCAAAGACACGGTCTGCTCTGACTTGGATTGCATGCGAACCCGTCACTTGCTCTTCAAATCCTACCATATCACAAATGATATTTGCACGACGCAAGACATCCACAACTGTCAAAGCTTCAATTTCTTCAAAGCCCTGAGCCAACATAACTGCTACTTTAACCATGATTTTCTCCTTATTTGATTTGTTTTAATACAACCTTTTTCCGCTTGAATGGGACTTTTCCACTCTTTTCTTCAGCTAGATTGGTCTGGTAACTCATAGATAAAAGTAAACCCACACCAATCAGATTACTGATAATAGCCGATCCCCCTTGAGAAATGAAAGGCAGAGGAATCCCAGTCAAAGGAAGCAAGCCTGTCACAGCACCGATATTTTCAAAGATGTGGAAGAGTAACATCATAATCAAACCTGTGGAAATATAGGTATAGAACTGGTTATTTGATTTGAGAGTAATCTTCAACATACGGTAAATGAGCATGAGATAAAGAGCGATAACAAGGACTGAGCCAATAAAGCCAAAATCTTCTGCGATAACCGTGAAAATCATATCCGACTCACGTACTGGAATAAGCAGATTCGAAGCATTAAACCCTTGACCAAATAAGCCACCACTGCCAATGGCAATCTGCCCTTGAGCCTGCTGGTAAGTGGTTGTTTGGGCAAAGTCAAAAGGATTGAGCCAAGCCAAGATACGATTGATTTGGTAGGTCGGCATTCCTAATTGATGAAGAAAAGCCCTTCCGTCCTTGCTGATAAAAATAGCTAAGAAGCCAGCAATACCTGTTACCGCAGTCACAAATACTGGGATAATAATTTTCCAAGAAACTCCTGATAACAAGACGATTCCTGAGAAAATGGCTACAAAAACCAAAGCCGTCCCCAAGTCACTTTGAAGTGCCAAAAGAACTAGGACTGGAATGGTAAAGACAATCATCCAAAAAATTAATAAAAAGTCCAGCGGAACTGTACGTTGCCATTCCTTATGTTTCTTTGTAAACTGGACAATGACACGAGCCAACATGAGGATATAGGATATCTTCATAAATTCTGACGGTTGAAACAAGGTAATACCATTTACCGATACCCAGTTTTTGGCACCCGTTGATGCAACTAGACTTGGATTATAAAAGACAATTGGCAAGACCATGAGTCCCAAGCCTAAAATATATAGAAAGGGGGTCACCTTCCAAAGAAATTCTGTATTAAAGAGCATGACCACAAAACCAATCACAAGCCCCAAGGCAATCCAGGCGACCTGCTGCCCTAAAATGGGCAGAATATTGTTTGGATAATCATGACTAACAGCTATATAGATAGCCAACACGCCAATAACCAGTAGAAAAAATACTGGTAATAGCAAACTATAATCGACTCTAGAGTCGAGAGAACGTTTCATATACACTAACCTTATACTTTCATACAATACTATTTATCAAAGTTCATTTAAAAATCTATCAATAGCCTCATTAACTTCAGATTGAGCGATCGTTGTAACGCTCGCTTCTTTTTCTAGAGAATTCACAATTTGTTTGCCGTATCGCTTTCCGACAATTCTCCTATCCAAAACAAGGGTTAAGGAACGTTGGTGTTCGCGTCTCATACTTCTTCCCAAAGCCTGCTTTAAACGAATAATGGCCATTGGCAACTGATAATCATAAAAGGCATTTTTCCCTTCTTGATTCAGTTCTTGATTAATCTTTTTCGTCAAGGGCTCTTGAGGATTTTGGAAAGGAAGTCTTGGTACAACTTGAATCACAAAAGGATGGCTTGAAAAATCAACTCCTTCCCAGAAACTTGCGGCACCAAGCAGGATTTTCTGTTCACCTTTTTCAAAGCGTTTCTTCAGTTGATGAACATCGCCATTTTTATACTGGGCTAAATGACTTACAGGGAGTAAATTTGATACTGCCAGAAGCAGGTCTTTAGCAGTAAAGAGAACTAAAATCGGTTGCTGGAAAGCTTGAAGATCCATCAGCAAATCAGCTACCTCCTTGGCATAGACTTCTAAGGAGGTTTCTGTTACTAGAGGAAAATCTTTGATCAAGACCACTTCTTGATCCTGTTTTTTACCAGCTTCAACCTTGACAAATTTGGCTTCAGGATAGCCTAAAAGGTCTGCCAAAGAAACCCTCTGACTAATCTCAAGCGTGGCCGACACTCCCAAGACTTGACATGAATCAGGCACTAAAGAAGATAGAAAAATACGACCTGATTTTGTAGAAGAAATCTGAATTTTCTTCTGACTCGTTTCAGTTGCTTGAAGCCAGTAATCACCTTCAGCCGTAAAATAGCGAACCAGTTCCTCAAAGCCCTCTACTTTTAATTCTGAAAAATACTGGTGGAGATTGGTCAGAGAATCCAAGATATTTTTCCTAGATTTTCCAGACTGAAATTGTTCTATCAAGTAGATAAACTCAAAGCGAATACTTTCTAGTATTCGTTGTTGAATCCTGTTTTGTTCTTCTACTAAAGCCTTATCAACTAAAGCAATAATAGACTGGATATCGTAGGTCTCTTGAAGCAGATTTTCTAGAGCCAACAAAACTTTTTGGACTTCATCAATAATCAATAAACGGTCGCTGACAAATTCAGGATTATCTTCAAGTCTGGTTACAAGATAGGCATGATTGGTCACTAAAAGCTTACAGGACTTTGCCCTTTCTTGACTACGTTTCCAGAAATCTTCCGTCACAAATAAGCTTTTAGAAGATAAATTCCCATCATGACGAAGGTCTGTCAGAAAATGTTGGTAACGGTAGAGTTGGCCGATTTCATCCAAATCCCCAGTTTCTGTCTCTGTCAGCCAAACCAAGAGTTGCATTTTAAAGCGTCTAAATAAGCGATTTTCATCATTTTCCTGCAAGGAACGATAAAAGGCATCCAACTTCAGGTAATTATGTGGCCCCTTTAAAGAATGAACATCTGTATGGAACACCTCTTTAAGACGTTTACCTTCTTCTTCCATGATTTGATTTTGAAGAATCTTTGTCGGAACACTAAGGACAATCTGACGATTTTCCACTTGGAACAAAGCGGGTAAGAGATAACCATAAGTTTTCCCAATTCCTGTCGGCGCTTGAATTAATGATACAGGGTCATCTTTCAATAACAAGCCAATCTTTTTAGCAAAACTTTCTTGCTCTTCCCTCACTTCAAGGTTCAACAGAGAAATATTTTTAGAAAAATCCTGAGATAATTTTCGCGGCTTCAGAGGAGCTGTAGTTTTCTTGAAATACAGTCCTTGAACTTGAACCAAGTCTGGAGAACTCAGGATAGATTGACTACGATAAATTTCTTCAATAACCAGGTAGGACTCATATAAGAGAGCGTCAGCCATCTCCAGCAAGCGTTCCAAAAGACCTTTAGGAAGCTGAGCCATCTTTTTCCGTAGAAATAAGAGTAATTCTGCTGTAGCTTGAGCATCTGAAAGGGCTGTATGGGCGTGTTTTAGAGAAATTCCTAATTCTCGACACAAAATCGGTAAACTATATTTTTCCAGTTCAGGGAAAAAGACCTGAGCCAATTCGACCGTGTCAACACGAGGACTTCTTAGTTCATAGCCTTCAAAAAATAAATTTTCTGCCAAGAGATTGGCATCAAACTGAACATTATGGGCTACAAAAATCCCATTCTCCACCAAGTCAAAGATTTTTCTTGCAACTTGCGAAAAATCAGGTGCTTGCGCCAGACGTTGGTCTGTCAATCCTGTCAGTTCTTTGATATGAGCATCTAAGGGTTCATGGGGATTGACATCCGTCGTATAGTGATCGACGATTTTCCCATCCTCAATCACAACAATTCCCACTTGAATAATTTTAGCCTTACTACCTGTGCTAGTTGCCTCTAAATCAACCACAACATAGCGATTACCAATCGTTTTCATTATAAAAAATTATACCAAAAAAAGGGCCATTTGGCACCTGCAAACATGGGATAATTTTCAAACTCAAGAACATTACTTAGCTTAAAAATCCTATCAAGTAGAGCATCCTAGCCTACTGATTTTTTGAAAATGGTGAAGAAATAAGAAAAATTGAGAGAAGAAATATTTGTCTCTTCCTTCTCTCAATAATCCATTTACTTTATTTAACCATATCAGGATCGTAGTCATAAAATCCTGTATCAAGGAAACGGTTTTTAGGGTGTAACTTGCGCACTTCTTCATCCAGCAAGAAGGCTTGGTCATGGCTAAAGTTGCCCTCTTGGATCAAGCTACGCGCTTGGATAAAGAGTTTTGCAATCTCAACAAAGTTCTGACCTGGAGTGTAAAGTCCTTCTAATTTCCAGTGAGTAAAACCATGCTCTACCAATTCTGTCAATTTTGTCATCAAATCAAGGTCATTGTTGGCAAAAATATGGGTTCCATGATTGTCTTCAAAAATGGAATAGTGGCTCTCGGGGTCACTTGGCTCAGCCAAGAAGAGGTCACGCGTACGCGTCTTTTCATCATCGATGTGCGTGAAGTTATAGTAGTTTTGCAAGAGCGGACGTTTAGAATGGTGAATGACACTAGCACCATAAACCAACACTTCAGCAGGAATTTCCAAAATCTCAGGCATCTTGAAGAGCTCAGCAGATGGAATTTCACGCGCCAAAACAGCCTCAGATGCGCCAGCCTTTTGTCCCCAGAAGTTAATCTGACGACTGCTTGTCACCATAGTTGAGGCATCGTAGATAGTCTTAAAGGAATAACCATCGCGATTGACCACATAAAAGACACCTGCATCTCCAATTGTAATGTAGTCTGTCTTGATTTCTTCCAAGAAATCGAGGAAAGGCTTGATACGGTCCATCATATCTTGGTGCATGAGGGCATTGACCGCAACAATCAATTCCTTACCAGCATCATGAACCAGCTTAGCGATTTCACACAATTGGTCATGACTAAAGGTTGTTGGCAGACGAAGGCCAAAATCTTTCTCACCGACATAGATACGGTCTACGCCAGCTTCGAGCAGTTGTTTAACTTGTTCAATACTTTCAGCAGTTGCTGTAATGATAATCTTTTCCATAAGGAAAATTATACCATATTTCTCGAAAATCAGCTATTCTTTGAAAATGAAAAGGGACTTTATTCTTTTTGTAACCTTTCTGTAATAATTCTCTGCTGAAAAAATGATAAAATAGGTATGTACTGTTAAGGAGAGAATAATGCCCGTAAGAAAATTACAATCCTATGAGGTAGACTATCAAGAAGAATTAAACCATCAGGTTCCTCGCTATCAAGATTATACACCTGAAGCGCAATCTGATACCAATCTCAAGGAAATCCTATTTTTTGTTAATATCGCTGTTTTTTGTATCTGTATTGCTATCTTTAGTTTTATCTTTTTAGCATTAAAATTATCAACTGCTCTGGCCTTTGTCGCAGCAATCGGATCCAGCTTACTTGTTTTAAAAGTTCAACGATTTATTATTAAACGAAAACGTAGAAGATAAATCTAAAATATCGCCCCATCTGGAGCGATATTTTTATTTTTTCTTTTTAGATGGTGTATGGATGGCAATCTTCACTTCAAAGCTTGTTCCCTTTGGTTTATTATCTTTGACAGTAACGGTTCCTTTTAGGGCATCTACAATTTGCTTGGCTAGGGATAATCCTAAACCAAAACCACCTTTTTGACGGGTTCTAGCCTTGTCCACTCGATAAAAACGATCAAAAATCTTCTTCTTATCTTCTGCTGAAATACCGACTCCATTGTCGGAAACTAACAAGTAAAGACTACGATCAGTAGCTGAAATCACAAAATCAATTTCACCATCCTCTTCAGTATACTTGACAGCATTATCAAATAGGATAGTCATCAGTTGTTTCAAGAGAAGCTGATCTGTGACAATCGTTCGATGAATCCGATTTTCAAAACGGAAGACACGGTCATTTTCCGAAGCAATCATCTCATAGTTTGTAAAAGTCGTATTGAAAAAGCTAGTTGGAACTTCTGCAAGTTCTGGCTTAATCCCATCATCTCTCCGAGCTAAGTTCAGCAAGTTTGTCGTCAAAAAACGCATATTTCGGACTTCTTCTAAACTAGAGGCAATGCTTTCGCTCACATCCATAATGGTTGCTTCTGGCTTACGAAAAAGGGTCTCTAAGCGATTTTGCAAAACTGCAAGTGGAGTTCGTAACTCATGACTGGCATTTTCCACAAAGGACTGCTGCTTCTGCATACTCTCAAGCAGAGGACGAACACTGACCCTAGCTAGATAGAGACTGGCAAGTAAAGACAAAATCCAGAAACTTGCCATCACAATCACAATCAATTGCTCATGCTTTTGACTGGCCTGCTCCAACTGACTGGTATTAATCAAGACAGCCGCATACTTGATATTGGTTGAAACCGAACTGATATTGGTTTCCATCAAAATCATGCGATAGATTTCTTCTTGCCCATAGCTATTAAAAACCTGAATCTGGTAGATATGGCCTAGTTCTTTCTTTTCTAACTTAATCTTATCCAAGCCCAAAAATCGATTTCCAGAAAGGAGCTGGGTAAAATTCTTATCAAAAAGAATAACCTCTGTATTGGAACTAACATTGGGTTTCACCTCAGTCTTACTAGTATCTGTAGCCGCATTCTCTAAATCTTTAATCTCTTCTGTTGCCCTATTTACCGCAAGCTGAATAACTGCCTGAGGATTGTTACTCAAGCCATGGAGCTTATCATCCACCGAAGTATAGAGACTCGAATGCATGACTTGTAAAATAATCAAGGTCATGGTGGAGAAAATCAGAGTGAAGACACCGAAGTTGCGGATAAAATAACTAAAGTCATCCGCATACCATGTTTTTTTTAGTTTACTGAACATCTTTTAAAATATACCCAACACTACGCAAGGTTTGCAAATTCTCTGCAAAAGTGGTTCCTTTTAATTTCTTACGTACTTTTGAAACATAGACTTCGACAACCGAAATCGTTGTGTCACTATCAAATCCCCATAGACGATCAAAAATCTGAGTCTTCGGCAAAATAACATTTTGATTTTGAAGGAAATAAACTAGTAAATCGAACTCTTTCCCCAGCAATTCGACAGGAGTATCTTCAACCTTAACGGTATTGGTTGACAAATTGATAAGAATATCTCCATAAGATAGCGTATTTTCATTAAATTTCCCTGAACGTTTGAGAAGGGCCTGAATCCGCATTTTGAGTTCTTCTAGGTAGAAAGGTTTGGTCAGGTAATCATCTGCTCCCAATTCAAATCCATGTCCCTTGTCATCCAAACTTTCCTTGGCAGTCATAATCAGAACTGGTGTCGTAATTCCCTTTTCACGCAATTCTTTCAAGACTTGGAAGCCATTTTTTTCTGGCAACATCAAATCGAGCAAAATCAAGTCATAGACACCACTTTCAGCTTCGTAGAGACCTTCTTCTCCATCAAATACCTGCATAACATCCGCAAAATCGTCTAAAAAGTCAAATACTGAATTTGACAGGCCTAGGTCATCCTCAACCAATAAGATTTTTATCATGAGAAACTCCTCCTTATTAAAACCATTATACCAAATTTGCCTTAAAAAAAACTCAACTCCCTCTTACTTTAAGAGAGAAAGTTGAGTTTTTATTATTTTACGAATGTTTAAGCTTTCCCATATTGAAGAACGACTGCTTCCACTGCAGCTTTTTCACGGTTAATCAAGTCAACACGCGCTGCAATGTCCTTGATTCCCATACCGATGTTACGGCTAAGAGCAAGGTCAGAAAGTTGTGGTTCAAAGAATTCCTTGTATTCCGCCAAGCGTTGCTGAGTCTTAAATACGTGTGCAGGAAGGATAACAAAGCTATCAAAGCTCATATCTCCACCAAGAGCTGCCTTAATCCAAGCCCAGTTTTCACGCGCCCAAGACCATGCTGTTTCCTGAGTTGCTTGATGGCTTAAGAACTGGAAGTACCAAGCAGACAAGTCTTGTGGTTTGACCACAAATTTGTCCTTCCAAGAAGCAATCAAGGTTTGGATATTGTCCGCATCTGTACTGTAAGCAAGAGCTGCTGCCAACTGGCGTTTAAAGACAGCATCTGTTGCGTGAGTATAAGTATCAAGATAAAGTGCTAACAAGTCTTTAGTCTCATGATGTTTCATCTCATTGATCAAAACTTGTGAACGAATAGCTGCGGGGAGCCCTGCAAGATTCTCCTTGTGTGCTGCGAAGATTTGGCTAGCAACTTGACTAGCTTCTGCATCATTTGAGCGAATCATCATGGAAACAGCCAGCTGACGAACCAATTCATCCTCATCTGATTCTCCATCTTTAGCTTCGAAACCAAGACGGTCATAGTTGTGACGAGCCAATTTAGCAACCAGTGCTTTGAAGGCTGTTTCAACTTCTGTTCCTTCATCGATAAAGCGCTCAAGAGCAGAAATCACTTGAGAAACAGCTGAAACCACAAGGTAAGACTCTTCCTTAGCAAGTTTATCAAGGACTGGGAGCAATTCAGCATAAGAAATGTGCCCTGCTTCTGCAAGCAGACGACGTTCTTGAACGATCTGTAGTTTACTTGTGTTATCAAGCTCAACTAGGTCAGCAAGAACAGCATCTAACAAGTCTCCTTGATAGTCTGTAATATAGTGGGCTGTATTTTCAGTATTGAAACGAAGGGCTCCTTCATTTTCAGCAAGAAGAGCTGCGTAGCCTGGAATTTCGATGCTTTCAGTTTCAAGTGTATCAGGTAAGCCTTTCCAGTTACTATTGAGTGGCACCACCCAGAGACGGTTCTTGTCTTCGTACTCACCGATGAAGAATTGTTTTTGTGAAATCTTCAAAACATCATTTTCAACTTTGACAGTAAGAACTGGGTAACCAGGCTGTTCCAACCAAGAATCCATGAAGGCTGCAACATCACGTCCTGACGCTTGACCAAGGGCATTCCAAAGGTCACGACCAATTGTATTGCTATATTGATGTTTTTCAAAGTAAGCGTGCAAACCTTTAGCGAAATCAGCATCGCCGAGCCAACGACGAAGCATATGCATGAGACGACTTCCTTTGGCATAGACGATAGCACCGTCAAATAGAGTATTGATTTCATCTGGATGTTTAACTTCGACATGGACAGACTGAACACCATCAGTCGCATCACGTTTCAAGGCAGACGGAACCCCACCAGTTTGGAAATCTTCAAAGATATTCCAGCTTGGTTCAATAGCATCCACACAGACGTATTCCATCATGTTAGCGAAGCTTTCATTGAGCCAAAGATCATCCCACCATTTCATCGTTACGAGATTACCAAACCATTGGTGAGCCAATTCATGTGCCACAACAAGGGCAACTTGTTGGCGGCTAGCAAATGTTGAGTTTTCATCCACAACCAAGTAAACTTCACGATAGGTTACGAGACCCCAGTTTTCCATGGCACCTGATGAAAAATCAGGAAGAGCGATGTGAAGAGATTGTGGAATTGGGTATTTCACTCCGTAATAATCTTCGTAAAACTCGATGGAACGAACGGCGATGTCTAGTGAGAAATCAAGGTTAGATAGTGGGTGGGCTTTGGTTGAGTAGACACCTACAAGAGTACCGTTTTTAGTTTTAGCCGTCACCCCTTGCAAATCACCAGCAACGAAAGCTAGCAAGTATGAAGACATGCGAGGTGTTGTCTCAAACTTCCAGATACCTGTTTCCTTACGGTTTTCAACATCGATTTCTGGCATGTTAGACAAGGCCAATTCACCTTCTGCTTGGTCAAAACGTAAAGAGAGATCAAAAGTTGCTTTGGCTTCTGGCTCATCCACACATGGGAAGGCTTCGCGCGCAAAATGGCTCTCAAATTGAGTAGACAATACTTCCTTCTTGACTCCATCAACTGTGTAGTAAGATGGGTAAATCCCTGTCATGTTGTCTGTAATTTTTCCTGAGAAAGCGATAACCACTTCAACTTGACCAGCCTCAGCTAATTCAATATGAAGGGCTTCATTGTCATGATCAACTGTGAATGGGCGAGCTACCCCTGCAACTTCTACAGAAGCGATTTCCAAGTCTTTTTGGTGAAGGGAAATACGGTCACTCTGTGCTTGACCAGTAATGGTTACCTTCCCTGAAAACGTCTTGGTCTCACGACTCAAGTCTAAAAATAAATCATAGTGTTCAGGAACAAATTGCTTAATAAAATGTTCAACTGCTTGCATAATTTTCTCCTATCTAAGTTTAAGAGCTAGAGCTCTTCTTCAAACAAACTTATTATATCATGTTTTGCTTGAGAAAAAAGGATTGGACGGCGATTTCCAAAACTTTCTTCCTTCTATCTGTCTACAGAGGGTAGACCTTGCGAAATTCTTCTAAAACAACCTTGCTATCAGGTGTAAAAGTCAGCCCAGCCTCCCTCATCCACTCGGTGAAAAAATCTTCATGAACCTGTCGCCAATAGGCTAAAGATTTGTCTCCCTCGCCTTCCTTGTAGGCATGGTCAGCAGAAACTTGATTGAAGCGCTGGACAGAAACCTTTGTAATTTCGACAATACAGACAGCCTGATTTTGACTGTCTAAAATGACATCGAAGGTTCCTTCTCGTGGAAGGGGTTCGGCTTCTAGTGCATAGAGGTCGTAGGCAGAAGCAGTTGCTGTCTTTTCTCCTCTTAAAACCAAATCTGCCAAGAGATCAGCATCTACTCCAAAAGCCCAGGCATCTATCTCATCTCCGATAGAGGGGTTGATTTGCTTGTAGGCATTCCACATTTCTTGCGGTGTCATGGGTTGCTCCTTTGTAATTTTTTACTTACTTCTTTTACACGTTTGAGGTGGTCTGGATGGTCAATCTCTAAATCAAAAATCTCTGGAATAGAACTATAGTGGATAATACACTTGATCCCCATCAGATTCATTTTTTGTATGAAGGAAGCATTCAAATAACCTGCCACAGCAAAGTCAATCTTTTTCGTCCTTGCTTTATCCTGCATCTATCTCAGCATATCTAACATAATGGGACTTTCCATATCATGCCATTGACTATTTCTCACAGTCGCAAAAACAAAGGAAGTCAAATCATTCATTCCAACTACAATCTTTGAAATGCCCGTTTCCATTATTCTGTCCAAGTCAAAATATGCTGACGGTAATTCAATCATCGTGCCAATTTTTCCAGCGAAACCATGCTGACGTAACACTGTAATAGCTTGTTTTAATTGGTCAGCATCATTCACAAAAGGAAAAACAACAGACAAATTGGGATTGGTTTGATAAACCTCTGTAACAACATGTGCCTCAGCTTGAAATTCATCCGGACACGCCAGTAAACGCCTAGTTCCTCTATAACCAAACAAGGGATGACCCTCGTCAAAATACTCTTTAGTCCCCTCTAAACAATTAGCTTCTGTATTCGTTAATTCAGAAAAACGATACCAGACTTCTTCATCTGAGTACAGGGAGCAAATAGTGGCTAGATAATCTTTTACAAATTCCTGACAACTTGGTAATAGGATGTTTTGATTTAGCTCTCTCAACAAGTATTCGCCTCTAATCATACCTACGTGGTGCAATAACTGAGGATAAATTTTTTCAACAATTTTTTCGCCGCTAAGAGCCAGTTGGTTTTTCATAGCCATTCACCTCGTCTTAAAAGATGCAATATCAGATATCATTATATGACACTTTCCTCTAGTTCAAAAGCTTCATAAGGTTCAACTAACTCATATCCTAAAAATTCTGCTACTTTTTTGGAAGCCTCGTTATGAGCATCCCAGAGTGGAAAGATATCTCTATTTAAACTCTCTAGAATCATTGCAGCACCAAGCTTTTTAGCAAATCCATTTCCCTGTTCGTTTGGTCTAGTTGCAACTTCCACTTCAACTGCTTCACGGTAAACTAACCCTGAGGAAATCCCAGCAATCAGTTCATTATTTTTAAGAATCACCAAGCCAAATCCACCTTTTAAAACAAAATCCTGATAGGATTCAAAATCCCCCTGTAAATCCTGTGACCATTCTTCCGTAGAAAAGCAGTTATAAATATGATTATCAATAGGCACAATATTGTAATCTTCCTCTAAATGAGTAACTAGATCATTTAGAAATTTAACTTGAAAACTTGCCTTATCTTTAAAAGAATAGCGAGTAAAAGAAGTTAGCCCCACTTTCCGATGCAGAAAATCTTGCCAATTAATATTTTCTGAAATAATAATCTTATAATCTAAACCATATTTTCTAACAAAATCTTCCCAAAATCTGGAATCCAACTCCCCTGCTAGGTATAGAAAATTCCCAACATCATAAAAGCTTGTTGTCCTATCACTGTTTCGGTAGACAGTTCCGATTTGAGATTTAAGACCGTATAGAACCATATTTTTCTTCCATGTTTTAAATAGTTCCATTATCCCCCTACTTCACCTTCCAATTCATGTAAGAAGTCTTTTCCAGTTCTGGAAATCCTAATAATTCAGACTTAACCTTCAAGACTAATGGCGATGCATTTTCTTCTGTGATTTTTTGAATATCCATCCAAACATATCCCAGTGAATCATTAACACCATCAGAGATAGCTTCAGAAATAGTAACTTGAGGTGCCTCCTCATTCATTTCAACATCATACAAGGCCATGACATGGTGAACCATAAAATTTGTTAACTCTTCCCTGACGAAAACATCGTAGATTCGAGGATTGGAGTAGCTTCTAACGGTAAATCCCGTCTCTTCCATAACTTCTCTAATCAGCGTTTCCGTCAGTCCTTCACCAAGTTGTTGACTACCACCGGGAAGATCATAACGATGTTGATAAGGGCCTCTCGTTTTTTCAATGCAGAGTAACTTCCCATTTTCAAAGCAAACACCATAAACTCCAAAGTGTTTTTTGATCTCCATCCAAGTCCTCCTACTTCAAAGACCAGCCACCATCTATTGTCAGGATTTGTCCTTGCATGGCAGATGCCTTTCCACTGGCCAAAAAGAGACTGACTTCTGCTACTTCCTCTGGCTCAATCCAGCGCTTGATTGGTGTTTCACTAGCCACCCAGTCCGCCAGCCCACCTGGTTCAAAGTCCGCAGCGGTCATACCCGTCTTGACAGCTCCTGGAGCAATCCCAAAGACCTGAATCCCAGCTTCTGCATAGTCTAGAGCCAACTGCTTGGTGAAGCCAGCCAAGGCGTGCTTTGAGGAGGTATAAGCGTGTCCACCTCCACCAGCTAGGCTAGAAGCAATGGAGCACATATTGATAATGATTCCTTTTTTATTCTCCAGCATTTGTGCCAAATAATGCCGTGTCAACTCAACTGGAGTCACATAATTGATTTCAAAAATCTCTTGAATTTCCTGTGCTGTCTGTTCCAAAAGCGGTTTGTAAGCATCCAAAACTCCAGCAGTATTGCACAAAACATCCACCTGAGGACACCAGTCAAAAATAGGCTCCAAGTCCAAGGTCAAATCTCTCTGTAAAAAATGGAAATCACCCTGTAGGAATGGATTTTCACCTTGGTCCACTCCATAAACTTGATAGCCCTTCTCTAAAAAAAGTCGAGCCTGCGCCAATCCAATGCCTGAACTCACACCTGTAACGAGTACACGTTTAGTCATGCACTTCTACCCAATCCGTCGCCAAAACATCACAAGGTGTCGGGCTCCACATGGAAAAACCTTCTCCCTCCCCAGACACGTTGATTAGGAAATAGGGCGTTACTTCAAGCGCAACCCCATTTTGCTCGATAGTGTCAAAAAGTTGGACATAGTTTTCCGCCCCTCCCCAACCAGTGCGTACATATTTTTTCTTAGCCTTTAAGCCAGGTAGTATTTCTTCAAATGTCATGTTATTCTCCTTTGATTCTACATTCTTCATTTAATTATAACAAAAAACCGCTTTGCAACGGCTTTTTGACTGTGATTTATTTACATCTGCTTCTACTTACGGCAAATTATTCCCTGCTGCAAGATAAATTTCATACCATTCTTTTCTTGTTAAGCTAAAGTTTGTCGCTTGGCTAACTTCTCTCAAGTGCTTAGGATTTGTTGTACCTACGACTGCCTGCATTTTTGCTGGATAACGCAATATCCAAGAAATGGCAATAGTTGAAGAGGTTACTCCATATTTAATAGCTAAACGATCAAGTACTTGATTTAAAGCTTGAAATTTCTCATTTCCAACAAAATTCCCTTTAAAATACCCAAATTGTAAGACAGACCATGCTTGAATGACCACATCGTGTAATTTGCAATATTCAAAAATGCTGCCATCTCGCATAGTTGCTTGACTATCTTCCATATTAACATGAAAACCTGATTCGAATCCTGGAGTAAAAGCTGCACTCAATTGTAGCTGATTAACAGCTAACGGCTGCTTGACATCTTTTTTAAGTAACTCCATCATCATAGGATTTTGATTAGAAACTCCAAAATCTCGAACCTTACCTTGTTTATAAAGGAGATCAAAGGCTTCTGCTACTTGGTCAGATTCCATCAAAGCATCTGGTCGATGAAGAAGCAAGCTATCTAGATGATCAATCTTCAATCTTTGCAAAATTCCGTCAACTGATTTTATGATATAGTCCTTAGAAAAATCAAAATAGGTAAATTCTTCAATGCGAATGCCACATTTTGACTGAATCCACATCTCTTCTCTTAAATCTGGACGATTTTTTAGGACAAGACCTAACAGTTCTTCACAACGACCACGACCATAAATATCAGCCAAGTCAAAAGCATTGATTCCAACAGAAAGTGCTGTTTCTACAAGCTCTTCAACTTCTTTTACAGACTTATCTTTTATTCTCATCATTCCAAGAACAATTTCTGATAATTCTTTATCATCTTGACCAAGAGTTATGTATCTCATCAAATTTTTCTCCTTTGATTCTACATTCTTCATTTAATTATAACAAAAAACCGCTTTGCAACGGCTTTTTGACTATATTTCACTCCATTTTATCTTCTTAAACCCACGGAAAAAGAGAAAGATTCCGATAAAGAGGACAGCTAAAGGAATGATTTTTGTAAGGAAAGCATTTGAAATCCCCATCCACTCATAGTAACGGAGCAGAGAACCTACAACAAGATGGGCAACAACCATACTGACAAAGGGACGAAAGACCGCTTCTTTCCAATTCCAAATACTGATGACTAGAGAAAGCGTAAAGACAAGGAAACTATCCCAGGGAGCAGGAAGATAAAAGACCCCTTCTTGTATGAAACTTGCCATTCCTACATATCCCAGAATAACTAGAAGGACAAGAATCCCAACGACAATATAAGTGACAATTTTCATTTTAGAAGAATCTTGGACTAAACTCCATCGTAAGATTGTGACCACAAGCCAAAATCCAATCAAAAAAAGAAGAAGTTGCCCTAAAAACGTAAGCAAATTGACTGTTAAGAGAGGACCTTTCGAAAAATCTCTTAGTAGTTGATAATAACGTAATACCACTAGGACAAGGGTTGGCGTCAACAGTGACTCCTTGATAGAACTGCGTGGTGCTACCTTGAGTATCTCTTTCATTATTTTTTTAGGATTCTTACCTAGATAATCCTCTGCACTCATGCCATCTCGTTCTGCTTCTGAGAAATCTAACATCATCAAATAAATTTGCTCTCTGAGATAGTCCTCATCATAGAGAAATCCAGCAAGATTAAAACTTTCCCACAGCTCCTCAAAATACTGCTGATTCTCCTCAGAAAACTCATGCAGCAAAGCGCTTGTTTCTTCATAATACTTCATTTTCTTCATGGTTTAACCCCCATTCTTAATCCCTTCTACTTTTTGACTCAAATCGTCCCATTGTTGCCAAAAGACTGAGACGCGCTCTTCTCCTTCTTTAGTTAACGAAAAATACTTCCGATCTGGACCATCTGGCGACGGGCGCATGTCGCCTCTTATCAATTGATTTTTTTCTAACTTTTGCAACAAAGGATAAATAGTTCCTGGAACGATAGTATCAAATCCAGCCTCTCGCAAAGTCTGAACCAACTCATAACCATATCGCTCTTTTTGACCAATCATATCCAAGACACAACCTTCAAGAACACCCTTTAACAGTTGAGTTTCTTTCACCTCTTCTCCCTCCTTGTCTATTTTGTAATACCTACTAGTAGCTTCACCTATAGTATACTACTTTCATACTAGTTTGTAAAGCATAATAGTTAACACTCTTCGAAAATCTCTTCAAACCACGTCAGCGTCGCCTTAGGGTATATATGTGACTGACTTCGTCAGTCTTATCTACAACCTCAAAACAGTGTTTTG